>CANJZR010000086.1 GCA_947479075.1 Planctomycetaceae bacterium | reverse complement strand
CTCCAGAACAGCAATTCGAAATCGCAGAGGATGTGGCGAACTTTACCATCGATACTTCGACTCCGGAGAGCAACCTCTTTCTCGTCAATGCGGAGAGTCCAGAAGGTTCGGTGGTCTCGGTCGAACTACCCGCGGTGGTTGATTCTCCCGCCAAGCAGACGCTGCCCAAGGGGTTCAAAGCGGTGCCCGGCTTTGGTGTGACGGACACCGGCTGGCCCCGTCGAATTCGAGGCGATGTCGATAGCAAAGAAATGGCCTGTGTTCCCGCCGGGATCTTGACCCAGGGCACGAACCACGGCCCCGCGGATGCCGCTCCCGCCCACCCGGTCTCACTCGACACGTTTTATATGGATGTCACCGAGGTCACGATTGGTGACTTTCAGAAGTATAAGGCTGCCAAGTCGGGAGATGAGAGCGGGCCGTCGAGCTCCATTCCCTTACAAGGCAACCCTCAACTGCCGGTGGTCAAAGTGAACTGGCGGGATGCCCAGAACTACGCCCGCTGGGCCGGGAAGGAACTGCCCACCGAAGCAGAGTGGGAAATGGCTGGCCGTGGAACTGAGTCGAGCGAATTTCCCTGGGGCAGCGACCGTGTGTTGTGGGACAGGCCACGCCAGCTGGGCCAGATTGATCCCGTGGGGAGCTATCCGCACGATCGCAGTCACTTTGGCATCATGGACCTGGCCGGGAACGCGAGAGAATGGTGTTCTGACTGGTACAATGTGAATGCCTATGCGGAAGCCAAGGGGAAAGACGGAGCACCACCACAGAACTGGCCCGGACCGCGTAAGGCCAGCAACGGCGAGCGCGTCGTCAAAGGGGGTACCGAACGCTGGGAACTCTGGTCCCGTGGCAGCCACTCGATGAGCAAACCCGCAGCGGATATCGGATTTCGGTGTGTGCTTCGCTGTCCGTCGAAGAAGTCGTCTCCGTGATGACGACGTGACGCGCGTCTTATCGCCGCCCTGTTCTTTCGCCACGACGAGTGGCCCCGTTAACGCCATAAAAACACTCCAGGAATCTGAGCGTGCGTGTTCTCCCGCGATGTTTGATGTCTTTGGCAGCGGCGATGGCTCTGGAGCTCTGCGCCGGTTCGCCAGGACTTGCTGCGGATGATCGACCGCCTCCCGCTCCTGCCGCTGAGCGGTTGCCATCGCATCGCTATCAGTACGAGTTTGTCGCAATGGGGATGAAATACCTCATTGTCGTCTACGCTCCAGACGAAGCCTCCGTCGCACGTGCACTGGAGGAATCAGAGAGCTGCGTCCATCACCTCGATCTGGTGATGAGCGACTACAACACGGAAAGTGAGTTGTCTCGCCTCTGCTCGAACTCCAAACCGGGATTGCCGGTGAAACTGAGCCCCGAGCTATATGAGGTTCTGGACCACTCGCTGGAGTTGTCGAGTCAGACAAATGGGGCATTCGATATCACGGTCGGCCCGGTGATCACGCTGTGGCGGACAGCTCGTCGGCTGAAGAAGATGCCCGCCAAGGATGCTCTGGAGAAAGCCTTAAGCCGGATCGGCTGGGAGGCCGTGAAGCTCGATCCGGTTGGTCGTACCGCTGAGCTGACGCGTGAGGAGATTGAACTCGATCTCGGAGGAATCGCCGCGGGGTTTGCCTGCGATAAGGTGCTGGCGATCCTGAAGTCGCATGGACTGCCACGGGCCTTGATTGAGGCGAGTGGGGATATCCTCGTCGGCGATCCACCACCTGACCGCGAGGGATGGAAGGTCACTGTGACCGGTCTGTCGAGCGGGACAGAAGACGCGGGGGCACGGACAGTCACGCTGAGCAACGCCTCGATCACGACGTCGGGTGACGCTCGCCAGTTCGTCGAGATCGACGGAAAGCGCTACTCCCATATCGTCGACCCGAAGACGGGACTGGGCCTCTCCCGACGCAGTAGTACCACGGTCATCGCCCCCTCTGGCTGGCAGGCTGACAGCTACGCCACAGCTGTGAACGTGCTCGGCGAGGAGGCTGGGATCGCCTGGATTGAGAAGCAACCGGGGTGTTCCGCATTAATGTTTGAGATCATCGATGGCACCGAAGTTCGCAAAGAGTCACGCAACTTCCCCCCGGTGACCCACTGACCTGCAGACCGATTTCCTGGAACGACGCCCGCACTCCGACGAACATCCGTATGCCATTCATTTCGCTCACAGATCTCAATGACCCGCGGCTCGATCCGTACCGGAATCTGAAGCTGGCAAATCAGACTCGCACGACCGGTCATCTGATCGCAGAAGGACATCGGGTGGTCAGGCGGCTGGTCGACAGTGATTTCGCGGTCGAGTCCATCGTCGTCAGTGAACGTCGCAAACACACGATCGACGACATCGACTCCGACCGGTACCAGATCTTTGTCATCCCTGAAGAGGTCGGTACTCAGCTGGTCGGGTTCGAGTTCCACGCGGGAGTGCTCGCAGCTGGCAAGCGGCGAGAGTCACCATCGATCTCCGAGTGGCTGCCGCGAAATGCAACGGGGAGTGAGCTGGTCGTTGTCTGCCCACGGATCACCGATCCCGACAACCTCGGGACGTTGATGCGGTTGTGCGTGGGGTTCGGCGTCCGAGCCCTGCTCCTCGGCCCCGGCTCGACGGACCCCTACTCACGGCGGGTACTCCGGGTTTCCATGGGGCATGCGTTCTTTCTGCCGATCATTCAGACGGACGACCTGGCGCCGCATTTAATCGCCTTGCGGGAACGACACGGGTTCAGGTTCCTGGCCACGGTTCTGGATGAGACTGCCACGCCACTCGATCAGTTCCCGTTCGGCGGGTCCAGTGACGGAGTCCCGACTCCCATGGGACTGTTCCTCGGGAACGAAGCCGATGGACTCGCCCCCGAATGGATCGACTTCTGTCACGATCGCGTCACGATCCCGATGGGTCCGCAAGCTGACTCACTGAACGTCTCCGTCGCTGCGGGAATCTTCCTGCACTGGTTCCGGGGGCGAGGTGGAGTGTAGCGTCGGCCAGGGGTAATTCATGCGAGAGTTCTCATACCAACCCGAAGCGTGAGCGAGGGCGAGTGGCCGATGGATGTTGCAAGCAAGTTTTGTCCAGATGGGACAAGTGATCGTTGTATTGCGAGTTAAGAGAGGCGTTCAAACTTGGCTCGCCCTCGCTCACGCTTCGGGTTAGTAAAGGAAGTTACACCATCCTGATCGCCATGCTGGCGGAGTCATAGCCGATGGCGGGGGCCTCACAGGCTCCCTGGTGGCAGACATACAGGGAAAGTTCGCTGGCAGGCGGTTTGCCTTGGGCGACCACTTCGAGTGGCGGCTGAGCGGCATCGGGTTGGGAGAGTCGAACCAAGGTGTAATTCGGCACGAACCGGCGGTGGAAGGTGCTGAGCAGCTGGTCGGCCTTCTCGGGCTGGCCCCCTTCCATGAGGACGATCTCCGGGGTCGGCCCGATGGCAAAGTCGAGTGCGATCAAGGCCTGAGCGGCTCCGCGTGGATGGTCCGCCATCAGCCCCGAAACCGCCTTCAGGGCCTCCCAACCAGTGGTGTCACTCGATGCCCCCGTGATCGCGGCCAGTCGTAGTGCAGCCATCGCGGCGCAGCTGTGAGCAGCGGGAGTCGCGTTGTCCTGGACCTCTTTCGTGCGGTTGATCAGTGCTTCGTGATCGTCACTGGTATAGAAGTAGATGTTGTCGTTCGGGTCAGCGAAGTGCTGCCGCATGAACAGTTCCAGCAGGCGTGCTTCAATGAGCCAGTGCGCATCGAAATCGGCTTGATACAGATCGATCAGTCCATCGATCAGACAGGCATAGTCGTCGAGATAGGCGTTGAACTTCGCCGTGCCGTCTTTGTAACTATGGAACAGTCGAGCCTCGGCGGAGCTGCGATCTCGCATCGCGGTGAGGATGAACTTCGCGGCATTCCGCGCGGCGATCAGGTACCGTGGCTCGCGCAGGATCTGAGCCCCACGAGCGAACGCGGAGATCATCAACCCGTTCCAGGCTGTCAGGATCTTTTCGTCGCGGCCAGGTGAGACTCGGGTTGACCGTCGTTCCCGCAGCAGTTGCTTGCTGTGTTCCAGTATGGCGGAAAATACTTCGATCGGTACCCGCTGCTCCTTGGCGATTTCAGCCAATGGTCTGGGGCGATTGAGGATCGAGTGTCCCTCCCAGTTCCCCTGCGGCGTCACATCATAGCTGGCACAGAACAGCTTTCCGTCCTCTACGCCGAGAACTTCGTTGATCTCCTCGGGTGTCCAGACGAAGAACTTCCCTTCAATGCCTTCGCTGTCGGCATCCTGCGTGGAATAGAACCCACCCTCGGGAGAAGTCATCTCGCGCAGGACATAGTCGAGAGTTTCACGGGCGATGCGAGCGAAGTCCTCGCGGCCGGTGGCCTGGTAGGCCTCCAGATAGACCGGCACCAGCAGCGCGTTGTCATACAACATCTTCTCAAAGTGCGGGACCAGCCAGTGCCCGTCAGTCGAGTAGCGATGAAACCCGCCGCCCAGGTGGTCATAGATCCCGCCGCCCGCCATCTTCTCCAGAGTCAGGACAACCGCATCGAGTGCAGCCTGATTGCCGAACCGCTTCCATGTCCGGAGCAATACCCGTAGATCCATCGGGTGCGGGAACTTGGGTGCTCCCCCGAATCCACCATGCACGCGGTCCAGGGCCGACAGCATCGCCTGTTCAGCGTTCTTGAGCAACGACTCGTTCAGATCAGATTGTTCAAATTGTGGAACAGTGAACCGACCGATCGCCTCGACCAGGCTGAGCGAGGACTCGTCGACCTCTGGACGTCGATTCACCCAGATGTCGTACATCTGCAGAAGGATGTCGCGAAAGCCCCGCATTCCCTGCCGCGAGGTCGGTGGCCAATAGGTACCCCCATAAAATGGCTGGCCCTCGGGTGTCAGAAAGACTGACATCGGCCAGCCACCCCGCCGGGTGATCAACTGCACCGCAGCCATATAGATCTGGTCGAGGTCGGGCCGTTCCTCGCGGTCGACTTTGATGCTGATGAAATGCTCATTCATCACAGCCGCAATGCTGGGGTCCTCAAAGGACTCCTGCTCCATGACGTGACACCAATGGCATGCGCTATAACCAATGGAGAGAAAGATGGGCTTGTCTTCTGCCCGGGCTCGACTGAGTGCTTCCTCACCCCAGGGGTACCAGTCGACCGGGTTATAGGCGTGCTGCTGCAGGTAGGGACTGCTCTCGTGCAGCAGGCGGTTGGCGGGTCGCTGATCGCGATGTGACAGTTCGTGATCGGAAGGCATCGGCAGTATTTTCCTGTTGTGGCAAGTGTTCGGCCCTTGCCTTCGTCGAAATCTTAGCTTCGACCGGTAGGAACATCGTAAGTCGGGTGAATCGGAAAGCGAACCGTGGTTCACTAATCGACACTGTAACTACATTCGCATATGGATTTTGCACGAAACCAAGGAGCAAAATTTGACCCTCTGTTGCCAAGGGGTAGGTTTGCTTGTGAGTGAGGAATCACGCCCGATCCGAAAAGTAGCCCCCGAGAGACGGCTGACTGGAGGGAATGGGAAGTTTATTCCGATCGTAACGATTTGTTGATCTAGGGCCGCTTTTCTGCCGATAAGGTGAAAGGGAACTTTCTCCTTCGGTTGAGGATCAGTCCGATACAGATCAGACATCCCCAATGAGAGAGAGCCAGAAGATGAAGAAGTTCGTGTGGAGTCTTATGGGCGTGGGCGCCTTTCTCGTCGCCGCACAGGTGGCACAAAGCGCCCTGACCGACAACCAGAAGTTCACTGTGACCGTTGCCAAGAACGTTTCCATCACCGCACCGGTGGCTGATCAGTCCGTGGCGATGGATCCGAACTCCAACTCCAATGTGTCCTTCCCAGCACAGGTTTGGAACGTGAAGGGCAACACCCTCAACGGTGTTTCCGTCACCTTCAGCACCGATCAGGCCTTCACCAACACCACCGACAGCACTTACAAGCGCGATGCCCAGTTGAGCCTGGCAACCGCTTCGAGCGTTGGCCCAGCCGCCTGGACCATCGGAACCGGAACTGACTCGACCAACTACGCCGGTGGAGATGGTGTTGCCACCGTCACCGCCAGCTCCGACAAGCCAGGCCAGGCCAACTTCAACCTCACCGTTGATTTCCTGACCGTGGATGCCGCAGAAGTTGCCGAAGGTTCCTACGAAACCACTGTGACCGGGACGGTCACCGAGAACTAAGTCGATTCAGACAAGCATGGATGCTTCAGTGACGACAATCAGACGCGGCTGCCTGCGATCCTTACGGATAGCGGGGGCCGCGTGTCTGTTTTTGTACTTCAGCATGGTCATGCGAACTGTGGCTGCTCCCCCGCCTTCAATTCAGGCCGCCGGGAAACCGCAAAGCATTTATGTCGTCGACACAACGCAGCCCGCGATCTTTCCCGAGCAATCGTGGCGGATTGTGGCCCCCAACCCCTTGGGACCGACCGTTGCGATCTTCTCGACGATGCCGTTTCAGAATCTCAAAGATTCCAAGAGCCACGTCGACACTCAATTGAATATCCGCACACTGAGCGGCGGCAAGAGCGGAAGCTGGCAGGTCATTGTGCCGCAGGCTCGGACAGTTACCGCTTCTGGCGCGGACACTGCACAGGTTGTTGCCGCGTCTCAGGGCGGCAATGGAGAGATTGGCATTTCGGTCTCATATCTCTGTCAGGAACAACCGTTTCTGACTGACGGAGTTTACGAGACGACGGTTGTCGGAACGATTACGGAAGCGTTCTGAAGTCCACACGAGAGGGAGCGAAGTTTGAAGCTGTCAGGAGTGCATCGCAGTCTGCTCAATCGACGACTCATAGTCGTCGTGTGGGCCTGCGCACTCATGGCACTGACAGGCTGCCAGGGTCTGCACAGCTGCTTAGACTACAGCTGTCTGCAAGGCTGTTGCTGCCGCATCCCACGCCCGCAGCAGCGATCGATTGAGGAGCTCTATTTTGAAGCGCTCTCTCAAGCGAAGCCGGAACAGAATCTCGGGATGGATTACTCGGCGAACGGGGCGGCCCGCTCCGAGATGGCCTATCCGCCGATGACCCCGGCTCAGCCAGAGTATCTTCCACCAGTCGCACAGCCCGCTGCCACGAACCAATCGAGTACGGGGAACACAAAGACGACTCCGCATCCGGGAATTCTTCCCGTGGCCCATGTTGGCTCGCCGAATGCATCCAAACAGATAGCGCAGGCTGGTTCGACCAACGAGAAGCTGGTCAGTGACATCTTCACGGAGACCGATATCCGCGAGGCCATTCAATCGCTGGCCTCGCAGGCTGGCGTGACGATCGTGCTGGATGACACCGCACGTGGTGAAGTCACCTGTACGATTGAGAACGAACGCTTTGAGACCGCACTGAAGCGGATTCTGCTTCCACTCGGGCTGGTCTACGCGAAGGAAGACAATCTCTACCTGATCGGTACAAACGATCCGACCTCGAATCTCTTTTCGCACATCGCCGAGAAAATTGAGTACCGTCCAGGTCACCTCTCGGCGCAGGAACTCACCGCGCTCCTGCCCCCTCGACAAGCTCAGTTCGTTCGCCTGGTCGAGAAGCGGAACCTGGTTGTCATCGAGGCTCCCCACGACATCGCCCAAAGCATCCATGCCCAGTTGATGAGTGCCGACCAGCCCATCCCTCAGATCATGATCGAGGCTGTGATCTGCGTCACCTCGCCCGAGAAGGGGTTACAGTTCGGAATCGACTGGAACCATGTGGTCAAAGTTGATGGCCTGGACGCGTTTAACGTCGGGTTGACTGGCTTGTCGTTCACCGGTGCCGTCAGCTCCTATGGTGCGGGTAACGCGTTTGATGACTTTGCGGTGACCTCGGCATTTATCAAGCTCCTCGCGAAAGAGGGGTATGTAACGATTCGAGCGGCACCACGAGTCATGGCAAAGGATGGCGAGAAAGCCGAAATCTCCATCGCTCGCGACACCTTCTTCAGCATTCAGCAGGCGAATAACCAATTCCTGTTCAACCAGAATATCCAGAAGGTCGAATCGGGGATTAGCCTCAATCTGACTCCGTCGATCCGGGGCGACACCATTCAGATTCAGATCGAGAAAGCGGAAGTCAGCGAAGATGTCCGCTCGATCGATCCCCAGCAGCAACTGAACAACAATCCTTACCCGATCATTAACCGCCGCAATGTCGCCACGACAGTGCAGGTCAAAGATCGGCAAACGATTGTGATTGGTGGACTGGTGGCTCGGCAGTCAGTCGACCGCCATAGCCAGGTTCCGGTTCTCGGTGACATCCCCATCCTGGGGGCACTCTTCCGTAAGGTCGAGAAACAGGATCAGGATGCCGAAGTCGCCATCTTCCTCTCGCCGCAGATCGTCATTCCAACCGCGCAGACACAACTCTGTCCGACAGCTGTGGTCCCGTCGGCTCAGTTCCCCGCAATGATCCCGGTCGAACCCCAGATGCCAGCGGTCGCTCCGCCAGCACCCGTGGTCGCACCTCCACAACCTGCCGTTGCCCCGGTCCCTGCTGTCGTAGCTCCTCAGCCCGCTGCTCAGGTCGAGCAACAGCCTCAGAACTCTCCTCCCACTGATGAAGCTCCTCAGCCAGAAGAGATTCCTCACACCGAGGTTGTCCCCAAACAGTTGCCGATTCGCGAAACACCTCCGCCTCCGCTCCCCGAACCAGATTCCACCCCCGAAGCTGCTCCAGAGACTCCAAAGACTACGCAAACCAGTGCGGTGATTCCGCTGGAGCTAGTCCTGCCTGGATCGTAACAGCTTCATCACAGTCCATTGTTCGTCCAATCCAGCGGTCAGGCCGACTCGCTGCTTTGTTTCCAGGGATGGAGCACCAGAAGGCTCGTTATGTCCCGGACATTTTTTCATACTCTTGGCTTCGGTGTTCTCGGTCTGTTGATCGCTGCACCCTGCTATGCCCAGGGCACTCCTCCGTCGACATCAAAGCCGAAGGCCAAAGTCGCCGCGATCGACGGAGTCAATAAGACTCCACGGAAGAACGCGAACCCCGGCGACCCGGCGGCAAAGCCCGGACAGGCCGTTCGGATCACCGAGGAAGTTCGCCCGGCCTTCATTATTGACCCGATTGTGAATCGGGTCGAAGCCCGTCGTGGCAAAGTCGTCAATGTCGAGTTTGGCATCACCTGCCAGGGCAGCCCGTCTGCACTTGAGATCCGTACGGTGGCGTTAACTCAAGACGAAAACGGAACCATCTTCCCGAACGAAAAAGTTCCAGCTCCCACCGATCTGGAGATCATCACTCCCAAGTCAGTCGAGCTGAAACCCGATGGCAAGTTCGTCATCAAAGCTCGTCTGCGTGTTCCGGAAACGCAATCGACATTCCACAGCTTTGGCATCCTGGTTCGCGATTCGGGACAGCTGCGAGCCAAACCGAATGATGATAAGCCCGATGGCCCACGCGTCGGGATTCGCTTCGTGACCCAGTATCTGCTGCGTTGTGACGTTTCGGTCCAGGGGGTCAGATCAGACAACGCCCGCAAGCTGTTGGTCAATTCAGCAGAGCTGATCGAAGTGGATGGCGTGCCGCAAGTCCATGTGTATGTCGAGAACCCGACCGAAGGACCGATCGAGTTCGGACTGAAAGCGCAGATTCGCGCTTCAGAAGAAGGCGAGGAGCGTGCCTCATTCCCGCTGGGTATGCCAGTGCGGGCGAACCTGGACGAACCCGAGAAATTCTTCGGACGCATTCTCCCCGGTGCCCGGATTCGGATGGTCAGTCTGCTCCCCAAGCCGATCTTTCCAGGACAGTACTACCTGGAAACCGCGATGCTGAGCGATAACCGGGTGCTCGCGAAATCGGGGTTCCCCATCGTGGTCACTGAAGGGGACTTTCCGGCTCAGGGGATCGCCAGCGTACTGGCCGGACCAGGTCTGCTGGCCAGCCCCTCGCAGATCGAACTCTCTTTGCAACGCGGAGGAAGCCGTGCCGAGGTGCTGACCTTCCAGAACGACGGAACAGCTCCCACTGAAGTAGAGATCATTCCGGAATCCCTCGAAGGACAGTCCGTCGACTGGACAGCTATCCGACCCAACAAGATCACTCTTGCTGCGGGGGCGTCACGGAAAGTTCAAGTGACGATGACCGCGACGGGTGATCAGAACACTCATCGATATGTTCGACTGCGAGTCAAATCCACTCCCGAGGGAGGACAACTGGCTCAGACGACGCCCATCACGGTCGCCCTTGTGGGTAAATCGACGGGATCCCCAGCCTTGGCAGAAGGGGATCTGGTCTGGGACACCGAACATGGGACACCTGCCTTTGTGATCGATGTGAAGAATACCGGAACCAGGCACATGCCGCTGGAAGGCGAGCTGCTGCTGGGTAACGAAGATGGACGACCGATCACGGTCCGAGGTGGTTTCGGGAAATGGATTCTGCCCAATGCCACTGAGCGAGTTCGATTCAACCCACCCAAATCGATGGCGCCTGGCAAATACACAGCTCGCCTGCGAATCAAT
>CANJZR010000085.1 GCA_947479075.1 Planctomycetaceae bacterium | reverse complement strand
TCTCTTCCATCTGCAGGGAGATTGATTGTGCGGATTGCCGTTCAGCCTCTGCCGCCTGTTGCAGGCGGGCATGCAGAACCCGCTCTTCGGCAATCAGCGACTCCTCACGCTGGTCGACCTGATTGACGACCGACTGCAAGCGAGACTCGCGACTGATCAACTCCCGCTCGCGAGTCATCAGCTGCTCTTCGCGGGTCGACAACTCAGTGGCGAGATAATCAACGGCCCGGGCACGTTCGCCGAGTTCCATCGCCCGACGATCGAGATCTGCTCTCAACAGCTCGATGCGGGCTGCCTGTTCAGGAAACTCCGTGACCGAAGATCCAGGATCGGGCACTGCGACGATCTCACCCGCCTGATTACTGTCCACTGCGGACGCCGCATGAATTTTGACGGCTTCCGTCAGCGGCAGATCCTCGGACCAGGAATCGGCCTGGCCCAGGGAGCCATCGATGGCGGTTTGCAGATGCAAACGGGCCTGATCCAGCAGTTCTTCGATCTGGGGAGGCTCGTATTGTGAAGTCACACTCGGGATCGTCGGGGCAGGGGCATTTGGCTGCGTACCAGCCTCATCCCCCTGACTGACCCACTCCGAGACCTCGGGCAGCCGCGTTCGCAGTTCCACCGGCCCCAGAATTAACCGCTCGCCATGCTTGAGCACCGCCTCAGTCAGCGGTCCGTCATTGATCCAGGTCAGCGGCGAGATCGCTTTGACGACGGTCTTGTTGGCACCGACAATCATCAGACAATGCTGAGGAGCAACACCTGCAACGGTAATCGTGATATCACAATCTGCAGCGGACCCAATCAGGTAACGTCCCAGAGCCAGGGGATGCGAATTGACGCGCGTACTCGAGCGCACGGGCTCCAGAACCAGTTTCGGCGTGGAAGTGGAACGCTTTGTCGAGAGTTCCATGGTTCCCTCAGTGGCTTTTGAAATCGTCATGGATTATCCACAGCCATCAGTTCCGCCAGCGATCGACTTGCACCGATCCGCATTCCCGATCAACACCCGATGCAACTTTGCGATCGAACTGATTCGGTGAGGATCACACACTATTCATCTGCGCTGATTCGGTTCCAACTCTGGCATGGCGTTGTCAACTTGAAGAGGTTGCAACGATTGCAACGTCAATCAGTTAGACGCTCTGGTCGTCGCAGACGCAGCTGCCCAACTTTTGGCGAAAGCGCGGCACCGCCATCTGGAGAGTGGAAACCACGCCCCATGATCCTCATTCGGCCTTCCAGCCCCTCCGGACACTTCGAGTTTTCCGGATCCAAACACCAATCGCGATCTTTCACCTCAGGGATTCCCAGCAGAATATGTCCTAGTGACTTTCGCGTATTTGAGGATTCGCACGAGGCTAGCGGTTTGAAGGAAGAATCGATCTGGCCACAACTTGCACGCAGAAATCAATATTCAAATGCGCGAAAATAATGCCTTTCTAAGTTTCTTTCAAAAAAACAGCATTCTGGATCGAATCTTTTCTTTCCAGAGCAGGTAATCAATTGCAGGGAAGATGTGCGGTGCGACTCAGATTGGCGTATGTCTTTCCCGACTGTCATTTTCTGAGTGGAAACGACCATTTTGTGATCGTGGATTTCGTATCCATGAAAGCACACGCCACAGCGGCAGCACAGAACATCACTTTCAGGATCTCAACGCCAATGAACTGAAATTCGGTATCGGACAGGCATCTTCAGCCTGGAAGACATCAAAACAGAAGCCGCAGTAAGATTTTATGACCGAGAAGGGCGCGGAATCGCGTTCCTATCTTCGTATATTTTTTTGGTAAAAAATCGGCCAACACTCTAGATTTCACAAAAATTTCGCCTTACGATACGTGAAAGTCTTTCGTGTTCCGGGGACAGACCGTTTGGTCTCGCGATGTCTATCATCGCGTGTCGTTGCTTCTAATCAACGAAATCCTCTTCGGGTCAGACTCAAGTGAGTCTGTATCTGGCCATTCGGCGTTCTACTCTTTGTGAAAGGTCCGTTCATGTTGACATCGTCTCATGGTAAGAACCTGCAGCGCCAGCGTGCATTTACGCTGATCGAGCTGCTCGTTGTTATCGCCATCATTGCTGTTTTGATTGCTCTGCTGCTCCCAGCAGTTCAGCAGGCTCGTGAAGCTGCCCGTCGCAGCCAGTGCAAGAACAACCTCAAGCAAATCGGCTTGGCGTTCCACAACTACGAAAGCACCTTCAACACATTCCCAGGTGCGATGTACTGCGTAGCGAATGACCCGATTTTCGATATCGGAGAAGGTCCTCAGACGCCGACCGGCTCTGGCATTGGTGACTCGAACATTCACATTTGGACAGAGTTGATTCTGCCATTTGTGGATCAGACTCCTTTGTACAACAAGATCAACTTCAGTGTGCCGATGTTCTTCGGTGCTGCTGGCGCTGCTCCGCCAAGACATGCTGGAGGCGGCACTTATTCTCAAGGCCAAGATTACGCTGCCATCAGCGGATCTGTGATTCCAGTTTACATCTGCCCCAGTGTTCCACGTTCCTCAAACGTCAATGCGATTTACAAGGATGACTGGCTGAGCGACTTGTCACCTGACTGCTACCACGCAGGCGGAGCACTTGACTACGTCGGCATGGCTCCCGGCGGCATCATCAACGATGATTACGGCGCACAGGGCAACTTCACCATTGGAGCGATCTTGGATGTCGAGACGACTCCAAGCGGCGTCAAAAGTAGTGTGAACTCCGGTGGTGTTAAGATCGCTCGGATTACCGATGGAACGTCAAACACTCTGATCTGCGGTGAGCGTTCGGCTCCCGATCACGGCGAATGGCTCAATGGTAAGAAGATCGGCAACGACAGCGACGAAGCCATCGGCTTCATGGGAGACTCCTGGAACGACTGGCAGCATGCGACTGCCCACTTCTTCCGTGGTGTTTCACCAACCAGCTCACGTCTTGCTGGCCGAAGCAACGGAGACTGTACCATCAACTGCGGTAACGTCTGGGGTTGGTATGCATTCCACACGGGTGGTGCACACTTTGTCATGGCCGACGGAACCGTCCGGTTCGTCAGCCAGAACATCGACCGCCTGCAAATGGCCCGCCTGTTCTGCTACGCAGACGGTGGTGTTTTGGGTGAATTCTAGTCTCTTGGGTTAATCCGAGAGCTGGAGACTAGAGCTGTTGATTTGCGTACCGAGTCGGGTCATTCCGGCTCGGTACGTATTTCTAAATCATGATTGAAAACTGGACGTTTCTGGAGACGATGATCGTGGCTTTGCGTCTTTGTTCTTTGCTTGTCATTTTGGCTGTCATGACTCTGTCCGGCTGTGGAGGAGACGGGAAAGGTGATTTGTCCAAGGAACGATTGGCAAGTATGTCTGGCGGAAAATTGGTGGAAGCCACTCCATTGAGCGGCGTCGTGCTTGTAGACGGTTCCCCAGCTGAGCACGTATACATCTATGCAAATAGTGAGGCTGCGGCACAAGGATCTATTTTGCGATATTGCCGTACAAACAAAGAGGGCAAGTTTTGCTTCACGACGAATCTTGAATGTGATGGTTTGGAGTCTGGAAATTACGCTCTCACTTTTAAGTTGATGCCCAAAGTTGACAAGGGTGAAGACATCGGTCCAGATTTGTTCAAGGGGAAGTACAAGAACCCCAAGAAGAGTGAGTACAATATCAAGGTTGAGGCGGGCAAGCCTCAGACTGAGGTCAAGATCGAGCTCAAGAAGTAGCTTCTGCTTGAATTTCACGAGCCAGGTGACCACAGATTTGCGGTCACCTGGCTTTTTTGTTTTCTGGACCTCCCCGAAAATCACGCTGTGATCCCCCGAGATCTCCTCGCGATGTTCATCCCGGTGGCTATTCAAGATATTCTCTTCTCTCTGGCAGCTGATCCTATCGCGGCACAGCCCACATTCTCTGGAGTTCCACACCGATGATGACCACAACGTCCAGCTCGATCAGGTTTGGCATTTTCGCATTGGCGTTATGGCTGTCGCCGTTCTCGCAGCTCCTGGCCCAGGAATCGAAGTGGGCCTATCGCCCGGAGTTGCTTCGCCCCTTCTGGCAGGGAGAAGTTACCGAAGGCGAATCGGTGCTGTTCATTAAGGATGAACAAACCGGCGAGGCCCGAGCAGCGGTCCTCTTTCCCATCCAGGAGATCCTGGCTGTCCGCAACTCAGCGGGCGATGTGACGTATGAGAACGGCAAGGACTACATCTGGAAGGCCGACTCCCGCGAGATCGTGCTGCCCACCGGATCGCGAATCCCCGCTCATACACCGCAGGAGCTGCGACGACCGGCCAAGTCGCAGCAGTATCAGCTCACACATCGCGATGGCCAGGGCGAGATCATGTTCGGTGGACGGCTGGAATACGCCGAGATGCAGACGTGTATCACCTACCGCCATGCCCCCGGTCTCTGGAAAGGAGATCTGCCGAAGTTCGATGAGAACATCCTGCCGCGGTCGATCCACAAACTGAAGAACAAAGAACCGTTATCGATCGTCGTCCTCGGGGACAGCATCTCGGCGGGGGCCAATGCTTCTGGCATGTTCGACGCCGCTCCGTACCAGCCCGCCTACCCGGAGCTGTTACGAATCACCCTGGAGAAGCAATCGGGCTCCCCGGTGACACTCGCCAACCCATCCGTGGGCGGTATGTCAGCCCCGTGGGGGATCACCCAGGTCGATACCGTTCTGAAATCGAACCCCGACCTCGTGATCATCGCCTTCGGCATGAACGACTCCGCAGGCCGTCCCCCGGTCGAATTTCAGGATGCGATCAAACAAACCATCGACAACATTCGCGAGAAGCAGCCCGAGTGTGAATTCATCCTCGTGGCCACGATGCTTGGGAATCACAACTGGGTGACCCTCAAGAACGAGTTGTTCGGCCAATACCGTAACAAGCTAAACGAATTGACTTCCCCAAGTGTCGCGCTCGCCGATGTGACATCGGTCTGGGAACGGTTCCTGCGGTTGAAACAGGACTGGGACCAGACGGGGAACGGCGTGAACCACCCCAACGACTTTGGACACCGAGTCTACGCCCAGGTGATCTCAGCGTTACTGCTCCCGCCGACACAGCCTGCTGCCGACAAGTAGTCGCCCCCACAGCTGTGACCAAAGTCGGTGATAGCGAGTGGCTCATCGGTTGGCTCACTCGCTGGTTGGTGGCGGAAATCAAGCCTCGTTCTCTTTCGCGAGCAGGAAATCATGCCGACTCGACACTCCGCTAGCATCCTTGGGCTGCTCCTCCTGCTGGGAGGTCTCGTCTCGCAGTCTCGCCTCATGGCGGACGACAAGAGTCCGTCCGCTACAAAGCCACTTGATGTCGGCTCACAGAGCATCCTGTTTGTTGATGACAGATTCATCGCCGAGAAATCGGGCGTTGAACTCAAGCTGCATCCCCCACGCAAGACCGGAGAACAGCTGATCGTCTCCGAGCACCCGTGGGAGAGTGCGACTCTGAATTGGTTCAGCGTGCTTCAGGACGGCGGAAAATACCGGATGTGGTACGAGTGCTACGACGTGGACGGCTGGCCGACTGCCGACGATACGTCGTTCTGCTATGCGGAATCGGTCGATGGCGTGCACTGGACCAAGCCCAAGCTGGGTCTCGTCTCCTACCAGGGGAGTTCTGAGAACAACATCCTCTTCCGTCAGGTCGGTGTCGACACCTACCGCTCCCGTGTACATGGCAACTGTGTCTTTATCGACCCCCAGGCCCCCGCCAGCGAGCGGTACAAGTGCGTCTCACAGGGCCAGTTCCAGGGCATCGGCGAGCGCCCTTACTATGTCGCCGGGATGACCTCTCCCGACGGATTGCACTGGACCCGGCTCGCGAAGCCGATCTGCCTGGTCTTTGCCGACAGCCAGTATTCCGGCTTCTGGGACGAAGCGAAACAGCAATACTCTCTCTTCGGTCGGACCAGTGGACGTGGCGGGCGAGCCATTGGCCGGACCACCAGCGTTCGCTTCGATTCTTTCCCCCTGCTGACTGAACATTGCGTCCTGCAGGCGGAGTCCGACGACCCGCCCAACTGCGACCTGTATAACCCCGCCTGTCAGCAGTACCCGGGGGTTCCGGGGCTCTACCTGATGTTCCCCAGCTTCTTCCGGCACCAAGAGGATACTCTCGATATCCGGCTGGCAGTCAGTCGCGACGGGGAGAGCTGGACGTCACCGGACCACACCCAGCGGTTCATTCCACTCGGCAAATCAGGTGAATTTGACAGTGGTTCCATCTACATGGGGAATGGAGCCTGCCAGCTGAACGGCGATGAGATGTCGTTCTACTACAGTGGCTCGCCGCTCAAGCACGAAGAGGTCGAACTGCCTCAGCTGAGCAATCCAAAGAACCGCCGGGTGATCTCACGAGCGGTTGCCAAACGCGATCGACTGGTCTCGATCACTCCCACCAAGCCAGTGGGCCACCTGGTCACTCCACTGATCCGGTTCAAAGGCCAGCGACTGGTCGTCAACGCATCTGCTCAGCCGGGAGGCCACGTGCGTATTGGACTGCTCGATAAGAACGGCCACCCGATCGCGAAACACGGAGTCTCCGATTGCCAACCGCTCACGGACGACCAGCTCGACTGGACCGTCGCGTGGGCCGATGGAGACAACGTGAGCGCCCTCGCCGGTCAGGACATCCGATTGCAAATTGAGCTGCTCAACGCGGATCTGTTCAGCGTTCAGTTCCGCGAATAGAGATGGTTCACAACCGAGCCGTCAGCCGATTATGGCTGTACGGGTTTCGCCAGCTGCTCGATTTGCAGAGCGGACAAAGCTCCGCGATAGACTTTGAGATCGGACAGCCCGCCGTGGAAGTAATCCTGAGCTCCAAAGCCAATCTCGAGCGGCTTCTCTGAATTCAGATTGTACTCTCCGGGCTTAAGCGATGCCGACTCGCTGACCTGCTGGCCATCGACATAGAGCGTCAGTCGGTCGGTGCCACGGACGGCAGCAACGTGATGCCAGCCTGCGGACAGTTCGTGATCGTGTGTGGCATTACGGCCCGCTTCGATCGACAACACACGACCGGAGGGCAGGGCCCCGACGAACAGCCGTCCCTGATACACCGCCATCGACCAGGCCCGGCGGTACTTCACATCGGGGGTGTGATCGACACGGCCGACGCGGGTCCACTGGGTTCCCTCGTCGTAACGGTAGACCTCAGCCAGTGGCAACGTCCCGCCATACATCTTGCCGTTGTAGACAACCAACGGCATCGTCTCTAGTTCCATCCCCAGACGACCGACGTCCTCCCAATTTGTCCCGCCCAGGTACTTGTAAACGTGAGCCAGCGGCCACTCGCTGACATAGAGGTGACCTCGATGGACCGAGAACCCGTACGTCTGTGTCGCGTTTGGAATCGTCCCGACATGAGCCCACTCCTTGCCGTCGAAGCGGAAGACCAGCCCTTCGTCGTAACAGCTGGCATAGAGCCCATTGTTGAAGACCGTGAGTGCCTCCACTCGTTTGCCATTCGGCGTCGCGAGCGGCGTCCACTTCTCGCCACCTTCATAGCGGTAGAACTCCGCAGGCTTGTAGAGCGAACCCGCGTAGAGCTGCCCATTGAATGAGATCAGACTGGCGATCGAGTAGGTCTCCGCGGAGAGTTTGCCACAGGGAATCCACTTGTCATCGGGCCCCAGACGAAAGACCGAGCCGCCCGGGTTCAGGTTTTCGGAATCACTGAGCGCGGACCCCGACAGGCGATACTTACAGCTGGCGACGTACAGCTCGCCATTGTGAGTGGCCATCGCGGAGATGGCGTTGGCCTTGTCCGGGCTTCCCAGATCGGTCCATTTGTCTCCACCTTCAAAGCGAAATACACGTCCCGCTTCGGTCTCTCCGGCATGACAGGTCGACGCATAGAGCTTCCCCTGATGCACACAGAGCGAGAACACATACACCGCGTTCCCCAGGCGTCCATGGTCGGTGAAATCGGGCTCGATCTGCCCCTGGTCGATGCCAAAGTGCAACTGGCGGCTGTTCGACTGGGAGTTGGTGACACCGCCGTGGGTGTACAGCCCCAGGTGAAAGCCGGTCCGGGTGGCTGGGTCATACTGACTGAGGATGTCTCCCGGCACATCGGTCGTCGAGCCATCAGTATAGACCCACGCCGAGACCGAAAACGGATCGGCCCCAAGCTTCAGGGCTGGGGAGTTCGGCACGCGAATGATCGAATGTTCCCCGTCAAATCGAGCTGCAGTTCGCTGCGCCCCCGCCGGACCGATCGCCTCGAACTTCACGGCGGTGGCTTCGGCTTTGGGTGTGTGCCCCGTGATGTCTTCCACACCGTTTTGGAGAGGCCAGTGAGCAATCACCTCCGGCTCGGCGGAGCACAAGGCCGAGGAAAACACGAACAGGGTCACAAGTCCGACGAATGGGCGCAGCAGCATGGTGATACTCCAGAGTGAACGTCATGTCACGTTGTTGTACCGCATGTGCCGTCCCAGCGACACTAAACCACAAACGGTTCACACCGCAGCTGTGATCACCATCTCGATCAGGTACCCCTTCCCGAGTCCGGTCTGCACGCACGCGCGGGCCGGAGCATGTCCCTCGGGCACCCATACGTCCCACTGCTCATTGAGGATCGGGGTGTCCTGCAGGTCGGTCACATAGATCAACACCTGCAACAGCTTCTGACGGTCACTCCCCACCAGCGTCAGCCGGGCGTCGATCTGCGACAGAATCTGAGCCACCTGTCCCCGCATATCTTGCGCAGGGTCGTCCGCAATCTCGACAAAGTAAGCCACCCCATTATGCACCACCGCATCCGACCAGCGACGCGTGACTCCGTGACGTTCAATCGAGGACATGCAGGTGTACTTTCTGTGAAGTGTACTGGCTGAAATCGCATTCTTGCTGATCTTCAGTCGGGATCGTGAATATCAACTTCAACAATTGATTCGTCAAATGTGAACAGATGGCATGCATCTGCCTCAAACTAAGTTTGGACATCGAAAAGAGAGGAGATATTGAACGACCATCTCTCAATAACTGGTTCATTGGATCTACCTCGACTTGGCCAACGGCCTCAAATAAAGCTAGACTTATCCATCTTGATGAATTCTGGTGGAGTCTTGCGATGCAGTCACTGAATTGGAACATGACCCGGCGCGGGTGTTTGACGGCGGGGGCGCTGGGGGCGGCGGGGTTGACGTTGCCGCGGTGGCTGGCGGCGCGCGAGGCGGCTCCTGGTGGACTGACTCCCAAGGCAGACGCATGCATCCTGTTGTTCCTGGATGGCGGACCGAGCCATCTCGATATGTGGGACATGAAGCCCGATGCCCCTGTGGAAGTGCGTGGTGAGTTCAAATCGATCGAGACCTCGCTGCCCGGGTATCGCATGTGCGAACTGCTGCCCGGGCTGGCCAAGCATGCTCACCGATCGACGATCGTGCGCTCGATGCACCATAGCGTCAACAATGCGCACGCAGCTGCGGTGTATTGTGCTTTGACCGGGCATGACCGCGGTGAGAACGGGGGAGGCACTCGCCCGACCGACAATCCATCACCGGGAAGCGTTCTGGGGAAGCTGCGGCCGCCGACCAAACCCGTGGTTCCGTTCGTGCATTTGCCTTACATCACCAAAGAGGGCGCCGGTGGCCCCCCGCAACCGGGCTTCTTCGGAGGCTATCTGGGACGGGCGACCGATCCGCTGTTTATCACACGCGACCCGAATGCACCGGACTTCACCATCCCCGAGTTATCACTAACCGGCGACATCACTGCGGCACGACTGGCGGGACGCGAGCATCTGTTCTCATCACTCGAAAGACGCCCAACCACCGATGCAGCACCCGCCTCCTCGCTGCAGATGAGCCGGTTCCAGGAGCGGGCGTTCGACCTGCTGAACTCCAATCAAACCCAGCAGGCCTTCCGGCTGCAGGATGAATCTGATGCCGTGCGCGACCGATATGGCCGCAATATCTATGGGCAAAGCACGCTGCTCGCCCGGCGCCTTATCGAGGCCGGGACGCGTCTGGTCACCGTCTCATGGGCTCCCGACGCGAATGCGACCTGGGACACTCACGGTGGGAATTTCACGAAGCTGCGTGGCGAACTGCTGCCACAACTTGACCTCGCCGCATCGAGCCTGATTCAAGACTTGGCCGATCGCGGGATGCTCGAACGGACAGTTGTCGCGATTCTCGGCGACTTCGGCCGCTCTCCCAAGGTCAACCCAGCTGCGGGCCGCGATCACTGGAACTGGTGCTACTCGCTGCAGCTGATCGGCGGCGGCTTCAAGCCAGGCCTGATCCACGGAGCCAGCGACAACATCGGAGCTTACCCTGCCGATAACCCACTGATCCCCGGCGACATCATCGCCACGCTGTACACCGCTCTCGGCATTTCCACCGAGACACTCCTCTACGACAACCTCAACCGCCCACACCCACTCGTCCCGATCGGGGAAGTGGTGCAGGAGCTGCTGGTGTAGAAACACCGCGAACCTCCCACCAGACTCAACGGGGAAGAGGTTCAGCGGAC
>CANJZR010000084.1 GCA_947479075.1 Planctomycetaceae bacterium | reverse complement strand
TGAAGTGATTTTGAGTCAGTCGGTATTAGCAGGGTAGCTCAAGTTGCTTCGCAGCTATGGGGGCCACAGGCCTTGGAGGCACGAGTGCGGCCATCTGTTTTGCAAAGGGCTCCCTTCGTCTTTGCCGCCCTCGCCTGCGAGCAAAAAGGGCCACCCGAGGATATGCACTTATCGTTCTCCACCTCAATCCAGCTGCGGAATCAAAAACATCCCATCCGCATTCCGTTGAGTCGGAACAATATCAACGACCGCGTTGAAATTCAGCGGGCCGTAGATGTGGGGGTAGAGGCTGCCAGCTGCGGGTTCCCAGCGGAGTTCGGGTTTGAGCAGGTCGGTCCGCACGCAGACGACCTGGACATCGCGCTTCTGCTGGTAGTACTTGTCGGCGACGCGTTTGAGCTGGTTCGCGGGGGAGGCGTGAATGAATCCCTCCACCGAGAGTGAGACCGATTCCCACTGACCTGTTGCCCGCGCACACGCGATCTCCTCAGCTGTCATCAGCAGATAGATGCGTGGGTCATCGGGAATCACGGGAGGTGCGTTCATCGCTGCTCACCATCGAAGGGGGCCTTGCCAAAGGCATTTCGCGGCGTTTCTGCGGGGACCTGGAGTTCCGACCGCAGGCGGGCCAATTCGGTCTTCAGCGTGGTAATCGTTTCGGCATAGCTGGGGTCGTGGTAAACGCTCTTCATTTCCAGCGGGTCGGTCTGGCGATCGTAGAGTTCCCAGTAGGGTTCCTCGGGCTTGTAGATGCGGACGAGCTTGTAGCGATCGGTGACGACCCCTTCGTGCGGGCGGACACGGTGCGGCACGGGGTATTCGTAGTAGTGGTAATAGAAACTCTTTCGCCAGTCGGCTGGGATCTGGCCCTTCAGGATTGGGACGAGGCTGGCCCCCTGCATCTCGGGCGGTGCGGAGACACCGGCTGCTTCGAGGAACGTCTGAGCGAAATCGATGTTCGAAACGATCTCCGGGCACGCCTGTCCCGGCTGGGTCACACCGGGCCAGCGGACGACGAAGGGTGTCCGCATCGACTCTTCGAAGATCCAGCGTTTATCGAACCAGCCATGTTCACCGAGGAAGAAGCCCTGGTCGGATGAGTAGACCACGATCGTGTTCTCGGCGAGCCCCGCCTGATCGAGGTAGTCGAGAACTCGGCCCACGCCTTCGTCGACAGCCTTGATGCACCCCAGATAATCATGCATGTAGCTCTGGTAGCGCCACCGGACGAGGTCGCTCCCGGCGGGGTTCCGTTTGTGGAACTCCTCGTTCCGTGGGCCATAGTAGGCGTCCCACTTCTGCTGCTGTTCGGCATTCAGATTCGGCGGCGACTTCAGTTTGGCATCAAGTTCAGAGAAGGTCTTTTCCAGCGTCATGTCCTGATCACGGACTGCCAGTCCGCGCTGAGTGTAGTCATCGAAGAGGTTCGGCGGCTCTCGGTATTCTTGTCCGTTGTTGTGTCCCAGATGGCGAAGGGCGGGCGACCACTCGCGGTGCGGAGCCTTATGCTGACACATGAGCAGGAACGGTTTGTTCGGATCTCGCTGTTTGAGCCACTCGATCGAGAAGTCAGTGATCAGATCGGTGGTGTAGCCTTCATGCTTCACCTTCTTCCCGTTGTGGATCATCGGCGGGTTGTAGTAGAGCCCCTGGCCGGGCAGGATGTGCCACTCATCAAACCCGGTCGGATCGCTGCCGAGGTGCCATTTGCCGATTATCGCGGTCTGGTACCCCGCCGACTGCAGAAGCTTGGGGAAGGTGACCTGCGACCCATCAAACACACAGTTCGAGTTGTTGTAAAACCCATTGATGTGGTTGTACTTGCCCGTCAGGATGCAGGCCCGGCTCGGACCGCAGATCGAGTTGGGTACCAGACAACGATCGAAACGCATCCCCTCTTTCGCGATGCGATCGATGTTCGGGGTCTGCAGGAGCTGGCGCTGTTCTCCATACGCCGACACAGCTGCCGTGGCGTGATCATCGGAAAAGAGAAACACGATGTTGGGCCGCTGCCCGGCCGTCAGGGTGACCGGAATCAGTCCAGATAAAATGCCAACCAGCCCGAGCAACACTCGGGTGCACAGCGGATCAGACATGAAGAGAGGCCCGAGATGACTACACGAAAAGCGGCAAAGAACCGTACGTCATCGTGAGTATCCGTCCGCGGCCTGTCAACTACCTGACGGCCTGCCGGAGGCTTTCCTCTGACGGAGTGTCATCAATTCGTATCAGATAATTGTCTTTGCCGGAGTGTTTCACCTCGTACATCGCTTCATCTGCTTTGCGGAGCATGACCTCGGCGGGGAGGCGATGTTTGAACACCACGACTCCCATGCTGAATGAGATCGGCCAGTTCGCATCCTTGACCATCGATTGCAGCTGGTCATGAATCCGGCGGATGATGATTTCGATCTTCTCGGGATCAATTTCCGGGAAGAGCAACGCAAACTCGTCGCCGCCAAATCGAGCCACTCCGTCGTAGCTGCGAACGCTTTGACGCAGCCGCCGGGCGGTGGCGATCAGCAACTCGTCCCCCGACAGATGGCCGTTCGTGTCGTTGAACTTCTTGAAGTGATCGCAGTCGATAAACCCGATCGCGAGGATGCCGCCCATGCGAGCACCACGGTTCAGTTCGTTGTTGATGCGATCGACGAAACCATTGCGGTTGAGCAGACCTGTCAGCGAATCGGTACCCGCTGCCAGGTGAGCTCTCTCAATGGTGGAATGCAGTCCATTCACCAGCAGGCCATAAGCCAGCGAGATGATCGTCCCCAGGATGGCCGAGTTGTGATCCACGTATTCCAGCGGCATCCTCCCCATCAGGGGAAGAACATACCAACCGAGAATCGACACGATCGTTGTGCTGATTGCCCCGGGAACACCCAGGATCCAGGAGGCAGCTGCGATCTGAGGCAGTGACAGTGCGACGGCCACTGTGGGTTGATTCAGCTGGGTTCCGATCAGGCAGGAGCAGAGCGGGAGGAGAAAGTACACCGTGTAAATGAGCGGTGTGCTGTCTCTGCGGGGGGCTCGTGAAGTATTCATCCCGCTCCTGCCTGGTGGCTGTCGGGGACTATTCCCCGCGTGCAAATTTCTGGAATCGTTGTCGCAGATCCTGTGTGATGGGTCCGGGAACGCCTGCTCCGATTTTGCGACCGTCAATTTCGACAACGGCGATGACTTCCGCAGCTGTCCCTGTCAGGAAGCACTCGTCCGCTGTGTAAACGTCATGTCGTTGCAGAGTGACCTCTTGCACCGGAATACTAGCTTTCTCTGCCAATTGAACGACACAATTCCGAGTGATTCCTTCCAGGATCCCAGCGTCTGTGGGAGGGGTTTTGAGGATTCCTCGTTTCACGATGAAGATATTGTCGCCGGTACATTCGGCGATATCGCCCTTATGGTTAAGCATGAGGGTCTCTTCACATCCGGCATCGGTCCCCTCGATCTTGGCCAGGATGTTATTCAGGTAATTCAGGGACTTGATTCGCGGGCTCAGCGCTCCGGGATGGTTGCGGATTGTGCTGGCTGTGATGATTTTCAGCCCCTGCTGGTAGAGCTCCTCCGAGTAGAGCTTGATCGTGGCGGCGATGACGATCACCTGCGGATTGGCAGTCTTGCGGATGTCGAGACCGAGGGCCCCGGCACCGCGCGTCACGACCAGCCGGACATAGCCGTCCACGATGGAGTTTGCCGCACACGTCTTCTCGACCGCTTCGGCCATCTGGGCCTGGGTCATCGGGATCTCGAGGCGGATCGCCCGGGCGCTTTCATAGAGCCGTTCGACATGCTCAGCCAGCAGGAAGACTCGCTTGTTGTAAACACGAATCCCCTCGAAGACTCCATCGCCGTACAGCAATCCGTGATCGTAGACGCTGACCATCGCCTGCTCTGCGGGAACGAGACGGTCATTCATGAAGATTTGCTGTGACATCGATGCACCTTGGGATCTGGCCGCCCATCGAGTGGGGCGGAAACGGACTGGACGCGGCACCCAAAACAAAACCGGCGTGCGAGTCGCGAAAATCGCGCGGGCACGCCGGGAGGCTGGACACCGAATTCGAGGCCAAGTTCGCGTGGCCTCTGGGGGCTGTGCTGGCACGGCCTGTTCGAGACTGGATCATCACTCAGCCTCTCCGAGGCTCGATGATCACGCAGCCTCTTCGAGGCCCTGAATCCGGCCTTCGGTCAATCGGACGATGCGATTGGCCTGCCGAGCGATGGATTCGTCGTGAGTGACCATGATGATAGTCAGCCCCTCGTCCTCGTTCAATCGGGCCATCATGTCCATGATTTCACGTCCCGTGACGGCGTCGAGGTTCCCCGTCGGCTCGTCGGCCAGCAGAACTTCGGGTTGGCCAATCAGGGCCCGGGCAATGGCGGCACGCTGCATTTCCCCCCCGGAAAGCTCGGAGGGCCTGTGACGCAGTCGATGGTCGAGTCCCATCTTCTTGACGATCTCGCAGGCCTGTTCACGGAACTCCTTGCGGCGGCGCCAGTATTCCCAGGCGGAGTAGCGAATCATCAGAGGTGTCAGCACGTTGTCGAGCAGTGTCAGTTCCGGGAGCAGGTGATAGAACTGGAACACAAACCCGAAGATGCGGTTTCGCAGCTCATCGCGAGTCGCGGCGGGCAGGTCATCAATGCGGTTCTGTTCGAGCCGGACTTCCCCGGTGTCGGGAGTATCCAGCAGCCCGAACAGGTGCATCAGGGTGCTTTTCCCACATCCCGACTTCCCGACGATCGAGACGAACTCACCTCGCCCCACGCACAGATCGACGCCTCGCAGAACGGGGACTTTGACTTGTCCCTTCGAGTAGGCCCGACTGATCGCCAACGCCCGCAAGTACGAGACGCGCGTCTTCGAGTTCGGGATTTGCAGGATCGATGGCATAGGTTCGTCCAGTACTTGTGTCGACATGAATCGTCTTCGCTTTCCGGGCTCGCGTCGGGATCAGGCGGAGGAGGCGGGGTTGCTGGCATCACTGGTGACATGGTGTCACCAGTGGGCGACTACTCGTACCGCAGTGCCTGAACCGGATGCAGCTGGGCTGCTCGGCGGGCCGGAAGAATGCTGGCCAGGACAGCAATCGCAATCGCTCCGAGAGCGACCCAGATCACGGTGCCCGGATTCACTTTGGTGGGGACCTGGTGGAAGTAATAGATCGTCTCGTCGAAGACCTTACGTCCAAGGACCATGGAGATACATTCTTCGATACTGTCGATATAACGAACGAACGTGAGTCCGAGCATCACACCCGCGAGACTTCCCACTAATCCGAGGGTCAGACCGTAGAGCAGGAAAATCGACATGACGCCCCGCGAACTGGCGCCCAGGGCCTTGAGAATTCCGATGTCGCGCGTCTTCTCGACAACGATCATGTAGAAAATCGCCAGGATGCCGAAACCTGCCACGGCGATGATCAGGAACAGCAAGACGTTCAGAATGGCACGTTCGACTTCGACCGCCTGCAATAGCGGGCCTTGCTGCTGCTCCCACGTTTCGACCGAGACGTGCATGCCTGCCAGCCTTTCTCGCAGGTACTCCACGACCAGCTTGGCCTTGGAGTAGTCGGTGAGCTTGATCTGGATTGCGGTGACAGACCCCGTTTTCCAATCGAGGTTGTCGTTTGGATGTTTCGGATCGGGTGGAGTGAGCGTTCCGCGAGCCTTCTGCATCTGCTCAAGATTGACGAAGACGAGGTTCGAGTCGTACTCGCTCATGCCGCACTTGAAGAGGTCCACGACCGTGGCCTTGAAGCTGACGGGTTGTGGCGTTCCAGACTTGAGCGTGGTCAGCGTGATATCCTCACCCGGATTGATGAAGGCCCGGACTTCGATCTCGCCCGTCTCCCGATTCGGGACAGGTGAACTGACCAGTCCCGATCCCACGAAGACTCGCGCAGGCTGGGGAATTGTGGGATCGATCGGGGTGGCATCAGCCTGGAACTCGTTGGGATCCTCGATCCGGAATTCGTCGGGATTGTCGAAGAGCGGGCCTTCGCCGCTGTCCGCGGTCCGGGTGAGTGGCGCCTCGCTGGCCACTTGGGACGCTGACCCTGATCCGTCTGGCACTGTCTCGGAATTCCGCAGCAAGTCGTAGGCAATCTTATCCTTGCGAACACCCAATGCCGTGGCGCTCAAGTCCCAGGTTACGGGAGCATTGAGATCGACCTCTGGGACCTGATCCCGGTTGGAGAGATCCTTGTCCTGGCGGCTGAGGAGATACTTCGCGAGTGGGCTGACCTGATTTTTGCCCTCGGGCAAAATGCCGATGATGCGGACGGGGCGCTGTTCTTCCTGTCCCATCACGCGAAAGCTCATCATGCCCCACATCTCGTGTGTGGGCGTCGTGGCTTCCACGTACTGGCACTCGTGGATGATTTTCATCAGCTTGTCGGGGTCTTCAAACCCATCCGTGTCGTGCGTCATAACTGCGACATCAGACAGCAATCCGCGCAGACGGTCCTGCATCTCGGTCTGGAAGCCCGCCATTACGCTGTTGACGACGATCATGGTCGCCACACCGAGCGTCACGCTGATGATGCTGACAAAGGCAATCACGCGTGTTTTGAGGTACTTGGTGGCCAACAAGAGCTTGTACATAAGTCATGCGCTCCATCGCTTTCCCGCAGGGCGAACTGCATTGCGGGTCGGAATCATTCCGGTCCGGCAGTTTCTCCCGATTGTGCAGTCACGGTCAATAGGAAGTTGACTGAGCCACGGAGTTCGCGCGCCTGACTGGTGGTCAGATTCAGCTGTGACCTTACCCTGACTCGCTCGCGGCCTCCCAACGAACGGGCCGACAACTGTGCGAGGCTCCTCGAACTCCAGCGTCTATTCGTCAATTCTCGGCGCGGTGGTGAAAAGCTGACGATTTGCAGTTTTTCTTTCGAGGCTGTATCTCCTTTGGAATTAATGGATTACGGATCGCGTGTCTGGGAGGGTACGGAATCCTTGCGACCGGAAAATTCCCCCTGATTCATACAAATTCATCCGAATCATCGATCTAGAGCACCAGTCGGCACTCTTTGAATTCCGACTGGGTAGACTGGGCAATTCTTGACTCGGCTGTTCGACGGCTGGATCATTTGGTGCAAGAATATGTGAAGCTAGGCCAATGCCACTCGGCTTGGATCTCTTTTTTGGGCCTGAACGACTCACCATGGTAGCTTCCTTCCTGACCCGGATGTTTATGGGAACCCGTTCACGCCGCCCGGCACACGCCCGGCAGAACTGGAATTCGCTTGCTGCTCTGGAATCGCGAACCATGCTCGCGGGAAATGTTTCCGCCAAGCTGGTGGCGGGAAATCTGTATCTGACGGGTGATTCAGAGGCCAATGAGGTCTATGTCGCCAAGACAGCAGATGGGGTCATCGTGCGGGGCGTGAATGGCACCCAGATCAACGGGGCCTCGACGGACTTTGTCGCGTATCCGTCGACGGCGACAAAAAATGGCTCGATCATCGCCGCCCTCGGGAAAGGGGACGACCGTCTCCAGCTGGATGACTTCGAGCTGGATGGCGATCTGATCGTCAATGCGGGAAAGGGGAACGACAAACTGGGATTAAGTACTGCGACAGTCCATGGACTGGTCAATTTCGTCGGCGGGGCCGGGAATGATACGTTCTATTCGGAAGGCAGTACGATCGATGGATACGTGATGGCCACACTGGGATCTGGAAGCAATCTGTTTGCCACGAAATCGACCCATGTGAAAAAGTCCGTCACAGTCTCCGGGAGCAGTGGCACGGATCGAATCTCCCTCGACTCGACGACCATTGATCAGGCGTTCTACACGTCTCTCGGGAAAGCCAACGACGACATTCGACTGTCGAACGGGACAACCATTGATCGGGTGTTACTCTCCACGGGAGGAGGAGCCGATCTCGTCCAGGTCGTCGACTCCACGGTCAATGACGCCTTCAACGCCCATCTGGGAAGCGGCGACGACAACGTCGTGATGGGCGGAACCACCGAGATTAGCGGGTTGTTTACGATCTTTGGTGGCCGGGGTTCCGATGTCTTTGAGCCAGGGACAGCCACGCTACCCACACGCCAGAACCTGTACAGCATCACTCGCGGGACTGTCAGCTCGACGGTGATTGCCTCTCGCATCGATGATCCGACGACTGGTTTACTCGCAGCTGTGAACACAGCCCGGTCGGCGTTCTTTGCTCCGACTGGAACGTTTAACAGTATCGTGACCGGGACAGGAGTGCTGACGACCGGCTCCACATTTGTCTCTGACAAGACCACCGTCGGGGTCAAGATTACCGGAATCGCCGGGCAGACCTATGAAGTGGATAAGGATGGGGATGGCTTCGATGACGGAACCGTGACGCTGGACAGCTCGGGGACCGCGACCGTCTCCACGACGCTGGACAACACCACAGCTGCCACACAAGGCTTGAACTCGATCCTCGTGCGGCAGGTCTTTAACGGCAACCAGGTAGGGGTGACCCAGACACTCACCGTGCAGTATACGAACACCGTTGTGGTGAGAATCTCGACCTCGATGGGAGATGTCGATGTGCAGCTGTTCGTCGATGATCTGCCCAACACGACTCAGAACTTCGTGAACTATCTGTCGCGGTACCAGGACTCAATCATTCACCGTTCGGCCCACACGGCCGGTAACGCGCCATTCATCGTGCAAGGTGGCGGATTCGATCTTGGTCCTCCGGTCACTGCCATCACGACCGACAGTCCTATCGCCAACGAGTTCAAGGCGGCCCACTCGAACGTTCGTGGCAGTCTGTCGATGGCCACCATCGGCGGCAATATTAACTCGGGGACCAGTCAGTGGTTCATCAACACCGCGAATAACAATGCGTCAGGCACCGTCAATCTGGACGCGGTCCCGCACACTGTCTTTGGGCAGGTGCAGGGCAACGGCATGACGGTCGTCGATACGATCCACGCGCTCACGTCGTACAACCTGGTGGGAGCACTCGACAATAGCGCGATGGGCGAGGTGCCGCTGGCAGCGACCTATGTACCGTTTACGAACACTCTCACGGGGACCGTCAGCGTGACCTCGGGCACCAAAGCTGTCACAGGCACAGGAACATCGTTCCTGACCGATTTGCAGTCAGGCATGACTGTGCAGATCAATGGCACGACATATACCGTCAACACAGTGACTTCGGACACCGCATTCACGATCGTCGAGAACGCCTCGGCTACCGTGACCGACGGGACCGCCAAGGTCAACGCGATTCCACTGGACAACCAATACGTGAAGATCAACTCGGTCACGCTGATTCCCCAGCTGACCTGATCGAACGTCCGATGGGGATAGCGGCGATTCGCCGTGACGGTCCGCTCAGATACGCTGTCTTCTGTTACAGCCCGCCCAGCGAGACCTTTAACTTGCCGGCCAGTTCGTTGATCTGCCGCCAGGTCTCGTCGGGGATGCTCACCCCTTCGGCGGTTCGCTGAGTTGCTCGGCGGGCTTCGATCTCGCCGGGGAGCAGAATTTCGCTGACGCCCGGAGCAGTGCGGCTGCTCTTGATGTAAGTGGTGTACTTCGCCATCCACGCCTCGTACTCGTCACGTGGCAGGAAGTGCTCGACCGACATCAGCGACAGCCACACGCCGTTGGCTCCCCGCGGCAGGTCGGTCCGGCCAATTCCGCTCCCTGACATAATTCCGCAGAAGATGTCGATCATCACCGACATGCCAAATCCCTTGTGCCCCATCATCGGTCCGCCGAGCGGCAGTATCGATCCGACCGGAGCGTTATAGAAGACTCCAGGATCAGTCGTCGGATTTCCTTCACTGTCGATGATCAGTCCTTCGGGGACTTGCTCCCCCTTTTGATGCGACACCCGCAGCTTCCCCTCAGCTGTGGCGCTGGTTGTCATGTCGAGTACGACAGCTGAGTCACCGGTCGGAGCCGACATACTGATGGGATTCGTTCCGAGCCGCCGTTCGATCCCACCGAAGGGAGCGACTCCTCCCGGTCCCGGAGCGTTCACGCACATCGTTGTCAGGAAGCCCGCCTTGGCTGCGCGCTCGGTGTAGGCTCCCAGCCGGCCGACGTGGTTGCAGTTGCGGATCAGGACCGTCGAAGTACCCGTCGCCCGAGCCTTCTCGATCGCCATGTCGAGGGCCTGGGTCATGATGATCTGGCCGAAGTTAAAACCGCCATCGATCAGGGCATAGCTTGGAGCATCTCGTAGAATTTGCGGAGCTGCCCCCAGCTTCACATGCCCGTCGTGGATCATCTGGACATACTGGACCAGCCGCATGACACCATGGCTGTCGTGACCAACAATGTTGGCATCGGCAAGTTCATGTCCCACGACCTTCGCATCGGCGGGGGAAACACCGGCACCTTCGAGAATGCGTGTGGCCAGATCGATGAGTTGTGGATGCTTGAGAACAGGCATGGAAATCTCGGCGGGAAAGACGTAATGCCAATTGCTGGCGACAGGTGTGAATCAGTCTGCGGCAGACTATAGCGGGAGAAGTTGGCAGGGAGGAATCCTGCG
>CANJZR010000083.1 GCA_947479075.1 Planctomycetaceae bacterium | reverse complement strand
CTCGGTCCAACTCCCGAAGATCATGGGCGACCGTGATCTGCGGGTGAACGGAGCGACCGGGGCCTACCGCATTCGCGAAAGCGAAGCGGGCCCGGTTCTCGATACCGCGGTTGATCGTGGCGGCGACGTGACCGTGTCGTGGCAACCGCGCGCCACTCGAGGAGCAGGAACTACCATCGTTCACGTGGAAACCGGCGAGGCGATCGCTGTGGATGACTCGGGGCTGCAGGTGAACCACCACTTCGCCTACCGCGTGCGGCAGGGAGCCCTGACCGAAGTCTCTTTCCTGACCACTCCTTCGCTGACCATCCGCGAAATCTCCGGCCCCGATGTCGGCGGCTGGCAGCTGGATGATGCCCAGGGAATGACTCGCCGATTGCGGGTCTTCCTGCGGCGGACGGTCGAGGACCAGACGCAGATCGTGATTGATCAGTTCACTCCACTCGCCATTACCGATGCCACACTGACCCAGCAGATCCCGGAGCTGGTCCCGATGGATGCCACGCGAGAGATTGGTCAGATCGCACTCTTTGCCGGTGATGAGTTTGCCATGCGGGCGGTCAACGTCACCGGAGCGGTCCAGATCGATGTCAATCAGTACAAGCCGACTGCGAAGCCGCATCAACCAGACACCACCCCGCTGGCGGCCTATCGCTTTGCCACCCGGCCCGCGAGCCTGTCGCTGTCTCTCTCACGCAAACAGCCCGAGACGAAATGCGTGGCTGAGCACGGTGTGCAGATCGGAACTCGCAAGGTCGAATGGGCCAGTCGTTATCAGTTCGACCTGACCGGAGCTCCGTGTCCGAGCGTGTCGATGCTGCTTCCGGCGGGCTACCTGCTGATGGAGGTCGAAGGAGCCGACTTCATTACCGACTGGTACGACACACCTGGCGAGAACGGCCAGCGGACACTGACGGTCGAGTTCGATCAACCGCGTCTCGGCCGTGTCGATGTTTTCCTGCAAGGGGTCGTCGCCCGCAAGGTGGAGACACCCTCGGTCGACCTGTCCCCCCCCAACCCGCTCGGGGTGAACAAGCTCAAATCGTCGCTGGGCGTCTGGCTCAGCGAGATCTACGCCGCCACGGTGGGAACATCCGAAGGATGGAAAACCGCCTCGCCCGACCAGCTGTCCCAGGAGCTCCAGCAGCTGCGCTCGACACCGGCCCAATTCGCGTTCCAGGCCGCCACGCCCGTCAGCCAGCCTGTCGTGATCAACCTGACTCGGCAGGTGCCCCAGTTGAGCGCGGACCTGGTGACGCTGGTTGCTGTGGCGGACGACTCGATCGATTACGGGCTGACCTTTCGGTGGAAGATTACGCGTGCCGCAGCAGACACATTCCAGTTCACGACTCCGAACTGGCTCAAGGGACGGCTGGAGCTCAATGTCGCCGGAGTGCGAGAGATCCGGACCGATGCACTGGAGAGTGGCGACCTGCTCTGGACGATTCAGCTCGTCGATGCAGTCCGGGGCCAGTTCCTCTGTACCGGCGTGGTGACACTGCCTCCCCCTGCTGACGATGTGATCCAGATTCCCGATGTCATTTTCCTCGACACGATCGTCGCCGGAAAACAGAACCCCATGGAGACACAGCGGCGCTGTGCCATCGTCGTCAATCGATCGGCTGGCCAGCTGGCTGCGGTCGATGAGCGTCTGGTGAATAAGCTGCCCGCTGATCAGCTGCCGCTGAAGGTCGACGAATCGCTCCTCAAGCAGGCACTGGCGATCACCGAAATCACCGGCCAGCAGGCTCTTCCGAAATGGAAGCTGATCCGCAGTGCCGTCCAGGAATCGGGCCGTGCCATCGTTACGGGCAGCGATCTGGAGACATCACTCGCCTGGGACGGAAGCTGGAAGACTCGGGCCATCTACACCGTTCGCAATCGGGGACAACAGTTCCTCGGACTGAAGCTCCCGGCAAAGTCTCAATTGATGTCGGTCTTCGTGAAGGGCCAGCCTTCCCGGACCGTGATGACGACCGTGAAAGAGCAGACGGTCCATCTCGTGCCGCTCCCCCAAACGAGCATGGTCGACCTGTCGTTCGATGTGCAGGTCACCGTCAGCGGACAGCTGCCGACTCCGCTGGAGCGAGACACCTACCTGATGAGCCAGGAGATCAGCCTCCCGGCTCCCGACGTGGTGACGCTGGACGAATCGCCGGAGTTCGGATTGACCGTCGCAGCGACCTCATGGCGGGTCTACACCCCCGACAAACTGGATGTCACCCTGGTCAGCGACCACCAGAAGTCGAATGTCGATCAGCTGAACGAGGAGTTGATGTTCGCCTCCATGCTGCTCCAGAAATCATCGCGTCTGGAAGCTGATGCCAAGGATCTGTTCCGCGTCCTCTCCGATAGCCGCAGCAGCTATTCCCAGAAGGCCCAGTCGCAAGCCAACCTCAAACAGCTGGAGCGGGCTCTGGCCGCAGAGAGAGAGTCCATTCGTGGACGCTCCACTCGATCGTCCGGATCGGGCAAGCTCTACGAGGAGGCGGAGTCTCGCAGCGAAGCACTCTTCGGCAATTTGAAGAAGCACGAAGGCGATCTCTCTCAGGATGAGAACGGCAAGCCGGACAATAATCGCGACTTCATCATTTCGAGTAACAACTTGAATATCACGAGCAACTCAGGTGATGGTCTTTCAATTCAATCTGAGTCGAAGTTGAACTTTCGTTTCGAGGGGACCTCCGCGGGAAGAAAACTCACGCCAACCAAATCCCCGAAGTCCGGGAAGAGTGCTTCCGGAGGTCGGGGGGCGTTGCGGAAGTCGCTGGAGAGCCAGTCGCTGGGCAATTCGATTCAGACAGAACAGCTAGATTTGGGCGACCAAGCCCCAACACGTGGCGGCACGTTGACGTTCGATGCCGGAGTCAACAACCAGAATGGCATAAGCCAAACACCCGCCATCGTGTCGGAACCGGTCCCATCCTTCAGGCGCAACAGCACTGCTCAGTTTTGGGATCAAAGTTCCGCCTCCCTCCCGGCTGCGTGGACTCAAACCGGTGGGCTGTCGCTGCCGTTCGAGATCCCGACCGTGGGGCACGAATCGTCATTCATCAAGATCGGCGGTTCGCCCAAGCTGACCTTGTCGCTGCGTCCCCGCCAGGCGTGGACACGCCCGCTGACGTGGCTCTGGTCGCTCTGCTGGGGCTTGCTGGCTGTGTGGACGATGAACCGTATCTGCAAGGCCGCCAGCAGCACCGCACTGCGTCCCATTTTCGGCTTCGCAGCTGCACTGAGTGTTCTCGGGTTCATGCTCCTGCCGACAGTCTGGGGGGCGCTCTCCTTCCTGCTGTTCGTCGTGTGCCTGACCGGGTTTTTCCTGATCGGAGCGAAACCTGCCAGCGAGGGGTAAGCAGCTGTCTGATCTCACTGGCATTCACCCGAAGCGTCCGGTTTGAAATTGTGTGAATGCGGTTTATCCCGAAGGGATACTAGAATTCACCTCGCTGGCGATCCCTCCGGGATGCTCTTGTCTTTTCTTCGATTCGCCGGTGGTGTGCCTCCTGCAACCACCGGCGAATTGCGCTGAACGTCAAAAAGCATCCGCGAAAACGAATCGCAAAACGGCTTTCAGAATCTTCACTGGTACGTCAGGCCACAGGAGAAGCAACAGCCATCAGCTGACTCACGCGATTTGAAGCACCATCGGGCTCACGCCCGACGCTCGCCTGGTCGATGTGTCTCTGGGCTACATCCTCTCATCACAGTCGAGAATCCCGACCCGCGACTGACGAACTCTTCCCCGCGATGTACTAAAATCGGGACTCACATCCCTGTGTTGGAGTACCGCGTTCCGTGTTCGTTCTGTGGGTCATACTCGCTGGCCTTCTCGTGCTGATGCTCGGGTTATCGATTCGACTGCGGCGGGGACTCCGGGGAACCACCCTGACCACCACCGCCAACTGGAGCATCTTCACCGCTGCGATCTGGACAGCTGCAGGGACACTGTCGGCATTTGTCTTCCCGCACAACGCGGAAGCTCAGGACCAGCTGTGGTACTGGACTGCTGTGGTATCAGTGATCCCTCCGATTGCGGTTCTGGGGGCCAAGCGGCCCGGGAGAGAGGCCTGGAATTTTTTCGTGCTGCTGCCGCTGGTCTTCGTGCTGGGCTGGCCGGCACTGACGGTCTGGACCAGTCATGGCCCGGATGCCTTGCGAGTGGAAACGCCCGTCCTCATCGGGTTTGTGCTCGTGCTGGTCATGGGGTGCGGAAACTACATCGCCACCCGGCTGGCATTGCCAGCATTGTTATATGCGCTGGCAGTCGTCCTGGTGCTCGCCCCTTGCTCGACAGTCTCGGCGGGGCTGGGCATTTCATTCGAGGCCTTCCGGCTCAGTGGAACGATCAGCATGTTGCTGGCCACGTTCTGGAGCGGACTGATCCTGACCTACCGGCCAGAAACGACTTTCGGCCCGGATCGAGTTTGGAACGACTTCCGCGAGACATTCGGCATCGTCTGGACCAAACGGGCGATGGACCGCATCAACATCGAGTTCGCCACGCGTGAGCAGTGGCCCGCCCAGCTGGGCCCCGATGGTCTGGAATGGCCGACTCCGCCGACCGACCAGCAGCGCGAGCACGTCGAGGCCCGCATGGTCTACGCCCTGCACTGGCTGCTGCGACGTTTCGTCGACCCCGACTGGATCGACCACCGCCTCGTCCGTCCAGCGGGTTTGACGGAAGGATTGAACCACGGAGGCACCAAGGGGGAACGCTAACGCCTCACCTCTCCCACTCTCCCCTTCCCCCCATCGCCTCATGCATCTCACAGCTCTCATCTCCTCTACCATCCCCTACCCCGTCTTGCTGGCTGCTGGCCCTCGACCTAAGATGTGACCAGTCACGGAGAAGCTCTGAATCGAGCAGCCGCAACTCGCTGGCTCTCGAACTCGCACGGACGAAGGAATTACCATGCGGAATCTTCTGGCGCGTTTTGCGTGCCTTGTCATTCTGGGGGCTGGTCTTGGATTCTGGATCGGGGCGACCCGAGCCGAAGAACCCGCGAAGCCCGAAACCGGCGCAGCTGCCACAGCTGCACCCGCCAAGCCCGAGGATGAATACTTCGAGCTGATGCAGGTGTTCGTCGATACCTTCGACGAGATCGACCAGAACTATGTGAAGGATGTCGACCGCCGCAAGCTGATCGAATCGGCCATCCGAGGCATGCTGGCCGACCTCGACCCGTATTCGGACTACATCAGCCCGGAAGAGCTGGCTCAGTTCAACGAGTCGGTCGACCAGGAGTTCGGCGGCGTTGGGATTCAGGTGAAGTTTGCCCACGACATCCAGGCGATCGTCGTGACGACGCCCCTTCCCGGTAGCCCGGCCTACAAGGCGGGGATCCTCCCCGGTGACCGCATCGTGGAAGTCGCCGGCAAGAAGGTCGCCGACTTCGAGAAGAATCGCGAGATGGAAACCGCGATCGAGATCCTGCGTGGCAAACCCGGCGAGGTCATCAACGTCGGCTACATGCGGGGCGACTCGCCTGATATCACGCGCGTCGATCTGACTCGCGAGCTGATTCAGCTCGACTCAGCACTCGGCGACTCGTACAAGGCCGACGGCATGTGGAACTTCATGCTCGATTCCACCAAGAAAATTGGCTACGTGCGGCTGACCCACTTCACCAGCCGCAGTGCCTCCGAGATGAAGGCCGCGCTGAAATCCCTGAAGGCTGAAGGCATGAAGGGTCTGATCATCGATGTCCGCTTCAACCCGGGTGGATACCTGCAGACGGCCATAGATATTGCTGACCTGTTCCTCGAAGAAGGCGTCATCGTCTCCACCGAAGGCCGCAACAGCCGCCCCGTGACGCGTACCGCGAAGAAGGCCGGGACCTTTACCGGGTTCCCGATTGTCGTCCTGACCAACCGCTACAGCGCCTCAGCCAGTGAGATCCTGGCAGCTGCTCTGCAGGACCATAAGCGAGGCTTCGTCGTTGGGGAGCGAACGTGGGGTAAGGGGAGCGTGCAGAACACGCTCGACGTGGAAGAGGGCAAGAGCAAGCTCAAGCTGACGACCGCATCGTATTACCGCCCCAGCAAGGAAAAGATCCACCGCTTCCCCGGTGAGACCGAGAACGACAAGTGGGGTGTCATGCCGAACGATGGCATGAAGATCGAGTTCACGATGGACCAGATGCGGGCCTATAACTCGGACCGCGTGAAGCGCGATGTCATCACCCCGACTCCGATCCCCAGCTCGTTCGACGATGCCCAGTTGAAGAAGGCTCTCGAAGTTCTCGATCAGGAGATCGCCAAGGGCAACGGAGCTGCGGAACCGGCCAAGACTTCACAGGCTGCACCTCCTGCGGGAAAGCAGGTCGGCGAGAGCAAGAAGAAGTCGGCTCGCATCCCGGTCTTCCCGACGACGCTGAAATATGTGTTGTAAGGCGATCGTTGCCGTGCACAAATTGAAAGCCCACTGGCGAACCAGTGGGCTTTTTTCGTGTCGGTGCTCTTTTGTACGTCCGTGAATACGCAGCCTTCTCCGTGGAACCTGACAATTTACTGTCGAGGAAAACATGACGTTTGATGAACTGGACCGCACGCTACCCAACGGATTCCACGACGCATTTCTCCGGAAGATCGAGATGGACTACGTCTCCCGGACTTTACGACTCGAAGTAGCCGTCTGCACGACCGGCACTGAGGGTCCACCGAGGGACGAGACTTATCGCACCGCGCGGGTGACGGTGCGTGACGTGGCTTATCTGGTCATCGAGCCGCCCGATTTTGAAGTGAGGCAGAATAGCGAATACCCCTGAAAAGAACCGGGCGAGATCGGGATCGATACTGGAGAAGGTCCGGTATCGCATAGCAACACCGTTCTTCCGCCGGCCCCCGAAGGAACCACGGCTAACTGGATGTATCTCTCTGACTTCAACCGATTCCTGTTCTTTGCGGCTGGCGACTCCAGTCTGGAATGGACTGGCGATGAAGAGCTCAGGGCCTAAAGAATTTTTACCGCAGAGGGCCGCCGAGGATCGCAGAGGGAATCCTGCCCCACAACTCTTCCCTCTGCGGTGAATTCGACACACTTACGAGTTAAGCCCGGTTCACGAACTCTCAAATGAGACGAAATCCAGGCTCAATCACGATAGACTTCGAACACATCCGTCAAGGTCGTATCTGCGAATCAGCATTCGGGGCATGCGATGATCGTTCCAAAGTACTGGGCAGAAGAACGCATCCAACATCGTCAGTCCGGAAAACAGATTACGATTCGGCGTTTTGGCTGGTCGGACATCAGTCTCGAGGAGGCACAGGCCCACGCTCGGCAACGGGTCGATGAAGCATTTCAAAGCTGGCTCTCTGGGGACAAGGATGTCTCGCGACGCGAACTTAAGGCTGCGTACAACGGTGCTGAGGGTGTCCCGATCCGAGAGGAGATTATCAGCGAGCACAGCGACACCATCATCACACGAAACTCGTACGGAGCGTTGTGTCTGAATACGCCGAATGTCTTTTTCGCCGATATCGATATGAATCTGACAACATACTCATGTCTTCTGGGATACCTGGCCATGATCGCGGTGCTTGCCGCAGCTAAGCCCCTCTTCGGTCTTGTCGGGCCATATGCGATTGTGTTGTTCCTGCTCTCCCCGCTTTGCATGATGATTCCGACACTGATCCACAAATGCAGTTGCTGGATTGCAGGAGGACCAGAGCCCCTGGCTCGAAGTCGTATACGCCGTTTTGCCGAGAGGCATCCTGACTGGAGCTTGCGAATTTACCAAACACCTGCAGGCCTCCGCGTCATGGCGACCCACCGCTTGATTGCACCTGACGAAGAGGAAGTTCAGCAAGCATTCAAGACCATGAAGGCCGATCGCCTGTACGTTCTCATGTGCCGTAATCAGAGATGTTTCCGTGCTCGTTTGACAGCTAAGCCATGGCGAATTGGCATTACATCACACATGCGTCCTCGACCGGGTATCTGGCCAGTTCAAGCAGAGCGACTTCCCATTCGCCAAGCCTGGATTCGAGAGTACGAACACGCAGCCAAATCGTTCGCAGCTTGTCAGTTCATCGAGTCGATCGGAAGCGGGACCGTACACCCCGATGTCCAACCGGTCATCGATCTGCACGATCACTTGTCTGCGGCACTCAGCGGACGGCCCATCGCTTAGCCCCCCTCACCGCCCCTTGCCGGGGAACGGGGCCCGGCCTTTGCCGGAGGATCCGCCGCGGCCGCGTTTGCCGCCGCGCTGTTTGCCTCCGCTGGGAGCGAAGCCCGGACGATCGACGGGGATGTCGCCGCCCGTCATCTCGCGTTTGAGTTGGTGAATCCGATCGCGCAGCTGGGCCGCCCGTTCAAAATCAAGCTCCTGAGCGGCCGAGAGCATTTCGGCTTCGAGTTCGTTGAGGAACTCCTGCGTGATGTACTGGGTTTCGTTCTTAGCTCCGGCAACCTGCTGGACGATCTGGCGGGCCTGGATCTCCTCTTCGATCCCACGGCGGATGGCCTTCTTGATGGTCTCGGGCGTGATGCCGTGCTTCTCGTTGTAGGCTAGCTGGACCGCGCGGCGGCGGTTGGTTTCGTCGATCGCCTGCTGCATGCTGTCGGTGATCGCATCGGCGTAGAGATAAACCTCGGCGTTGACGTTTCGGGCCGAGCGGCCGATTGTCTGGATCAGGCTGGTCGCACTGCGCAGGAACCCTTCTTTGTCGGCATCGAGGATACACACAAGCGACACCTCGGGGAGGTCGAGGCCTTCTCGCAGCAGGTTCACTCCCACCACCGCATCGAAGACTCCCTCCCGCAGCTCACGCAGCACTTCGACTCGCTCGATGGCGTTGAGTTCAGAGTGCAGCCACTCACAACGAATTCCCTCTTCCTTGAGGTAACCGACGAGGTCCTCGGACAACCGCTTCGTCAACGCGGTCACGAGCGTACGCTCGCCGCGTTCCGCCCTCTCCTTGATCTGCTCGATGAGGTGCGGCACCTGTCCCCGGGCCGGATGGATATGAATCACCGGATCGACCAGCCCCGTTGGGCGGATGATCTGTTCAACGATCTCCCCCTCGGCCTGGTCGAGCTCCCAGTCGGCGGGCGTCGCGGTCACGAAGACCGTCTGATGCCGGCGGTTGTTCCACTCCTCGAACTTGAGCGGGCGGTTGTCGAGCGCCATCGGGAGCCGGAAACCATGATCGACCAGCGTGCTCTTGCGAGCCTGGTCTCCGTTGTACATCGCTCGAATCTGCGGAACGGTGGCGTGGGACTCGTCGACAAAAAGCAGGAAGTCATCGGGGAAGAAGTCATACAGCGTGGCGGGTGGCTCGCCCTTCTTGCGATTGGCTAACGCCCGCGAGTAGTTCTCGATCCCCGGACAGAAACCGATCTCGCGGAGTAACTCGATATCGTGCCGGGTCCTGGCTGCCAGGCGTTGGGCCTCCAGCAGCTTGCCTTCCGCCTGGAACTTCGCCAGCTGTTGATTGAGCTCGAGTTCGATCTCCTCGAGTGCGGCATCAACGCGGCTTTGCGGAAGGACGAAGTGCTTGGCCGGGTAGATGTAGACATCGGTCAACGGCTTGGAGCTTTCTCCACTGACCGGGTGGATGATCGACAGCTTCTCGATCTCGTCGCCCCACAACTCGACGCGGTAGCAGAACTCTTCGTAGGCGGGCCAGATCTCAATCACATCGCCGCGCACACGGAACTTGCCGCGTGAGAGTTCGATATCGTTCCGCTCATAATGGATCTCGACCAGCCGCCGCAGGAAGTCGTCGCGATTGATCTCCGTCGCCACATGCAGCGGGATCATCATCTCAAGATAATCTTTCGGCGATCCCAAGCCGTAGATGCACGACACGCTGGCCACCACGATCACATCGCGCCGCGACACCAGAGCACTCGTCGCGAGCAATCGGAGCCGGTCGATCTCCTCGTTGATCGACGAATCCTTCTCGATGTAGATATCCCGCTGCGGGATGTAGGCCTCGGGCTGGTAGTAGTCGTAGTAGCTGACGAAGTAGCTGACCGCGTTGTTCGGGAAGAAGTCCTTGAACTCGCCATACAGCTGGGCAGCCAGAGTCTTATTGTGACAGAGGACCAGTGCGGGCCGCTGGCACTGCTGGATGACGTTCGCCATGGTGAACGTCTTGCCGGTGCCGGTGGCTCCGAGGAGGACCTGTGATTTCTTTTCTTCTTTGATTCCGCGGACCAGCGAGGCAATCGCCGTGGGCTGGTCACCGGAGGGAGCGAATTCAGAGACAAGTTCAAATTGGGGCATAATGGAGAATGATACCACTCCAGCCCAGTTCGGCGAATCGCGAGGCGATTGCAAGGTCTCATTCGTGGAGTCAGAGAGATTTGTCACGTACTCACAAAGAGCACGAAAGGGCTGGGAATTGAGCTCTGTTTCGGGTGTATCGTGGTTATTTATCTGATACTGAGATGGAACGAGACTCGCCGATGATATCGAAGATTTTGAACACGAAGAGAACGAAGGAAAGCAAGGGGCGGGCTTGCCGACACGTCGTTTACACGGCCAACGGATTATTTGAGGGGATCATGTTCTCGCTGTCATGATGCGATGTGGCGTTCGAACCTCCAATGGAAGATTACTGATCGGTGGGCGG
>CANJZR010000082.1 GCA_947479075.1 Planctomycetaceae bacterium | reverse complement strand
CGGTGCGCCCCCCTTGCGACTTGCCGCCGACAAAGAGCTTTTCTGAGCCCAGCTGTTTGATGACCTGACGCCAGGTGTCGAGCAGTACTTGCTCGCTGTCCGTGGAACGGCGGCGTCCTGTCGTGTTCCGGTCCGACATATAGGGAAAGTCGAAGCGCGCGACACGCAGTCCGATATCGCCGAGTGACTTGGCAAAGTAGGACAGGAACTCGACCTGATAACTCTGACCCGAAGCAGGGGCCAGTGCGATGGTCAGTGGAGCCCGCTTGGGGCCATCGAATTCGAGTTTCACCTCGGGCATGGATCGGTCTCAGCGTGGACGAAGAACTGGGCGAGCCAGTCTGGTCCCCCCGAACCTGCAGTTTAGCAGTCCGCCGATGAACCCGTTAGCGGTGGGGCAGTCGGATCAGCCCCCTGAGAATTACGCACTCACTCGCATGCCGAGCAGCTGTTCCGTCACGGAGAGTACCAGCTCCGAGTCGATCTCATGGCGATCGTCTGCCTGAGCCGCCAGCAGCAGAGCGCGACACAAGCGGTTAATCTGTCGCGGCACGCCCCCGGAAATCCGGGCAATCAACTGGACGGCGTCCCGGGTGAACTCGGGGGTTGTGACCATTCCGCGGTCGAGTGAAAACTCAACGTAGGACTGAGTCTCATCCAGTGAGAGTACCGACAGCTCAATTCGCAGGCTGGAGTATTCGCTCAATGTTTTCAGTAGCGCGGTCTGTTCCTCGGGGCGGGATGCAAACAGCATCACGATGCCCCGCGAATGAGGCGAATACAGCAGCTGCTCCAGGAGTGACAACGCCCCCGGACGCAGACGATTGGCGTGATCAAACAACAGCACCCAGGGCTGTTGAACGCGGGCTGCGGAGGCAATGATCTGTTCGACCTGATCCCACAGTTCGTGGGGATCGGCGTTTGGCGAGGGGTTGACGCCGAGCTCTACTGCCACGCGATGCAGCAGGCTGACGTGGTCGAGGCCCGCCAGATCGATGCGGCAGCTCTTTTGCCCCGAACGGCGCAGTTGCTGGTGCAGCCGGATCATCAGTGTCGACTTACCCGATCCGGCTGGCCCGATCAGAAGGCCGCAGCGCTCTCGTTCTTCGACCAGAAACAACATCCGGGCGAGAGCCTCTTCGTGAGAGTCGCTCGGATAGTACATGTCGGACGTGGGATCTTCCGCGAACGGAGCGAGAGCTTTATGTGATGTACGAAGCCCAGCAGGGCTGAGCGGGCGAACAGTCGCTGACATCGAGAGTCCCTTCTCACCATGAAGATGGAGAACGACCTTCGTTCTGCCTGGGGCAACTTGCGACAGCGGCGCTCATGGTCACGAGAAGTCGTCTAGACTCTGGTGACCATTCCCTTACGAACTGACTTGTGGGAGAGTTCGTCAGGAGTCGCAAATGTTGCCGATCTCCGTGGCTGTTTGGCACAACACGGAATCCATCGGACTGCTGTGTGGAAGTCCCGCAAGTTTCAGATTTGCCCGCCGACAACTTGAGACAAGATTGCCCGTTCCCATGGATCGATTCTTTCATCCGGCAGGATTTGTACGACCGGATTTTTCGCTCGAAGAGTCAGAATCCCACCATGCAGCGCGAGTTTTAAGAAAACAGGCGGGAGACACTATTGAGTTGTTTGACGGCCGCGGACGATCTGCTCTCGCTGAGATTACGCTGGTCAAAAAGGACCGCGTCGATGTCCGGATCGTCCAGCGGGGTGAAATCCAGCAATCTCCGCAGCCGGAGATCCATCTGGCCGTGGCTCCGCCGAAGGGTGACCGCTTTCGCTGGCTCGTTGAAAAGGCGACGGAACTGGGGGTCGATCAGCTGATTCCGCTGCTGACTGAGCGGACGGTCGTCGAGCCAGGGTCTGGCAAACTCGACAAACTGCAGGCCGCGGTTGTCGCCGCCTGTAAACAGTCGGGCCGCAATCTGGTGATGCAGGTCTCGGAGAATACGCAGCTGGCACGATGTTTGGCTGAAGTCGGGGCCCCCCAGGGACGGCGAGTGGCCTTCATCGGAGATCCACAGGGGGAAATGTTTCAGCCGAACATGCTCCCCGTCGGTACGGGTGAGGTGCTGTTGCTTATTGGTCCCGAAGGTGGCTGGAGCGAGGCAGAACTCGAAGCGGCAACCCGTGCCGGAGCCCGCCGAGTTCGCTTCGCCGACCAAATCCTGCGAACGGAAACCGCCGCGATTCAACTCGCTGGCTTGTGTGTGTGGGCGAGGAGTCTGGCAGCCACGTAACACCACCTCTGCGTTTGTCGTCATGCTGAGCATGAGCAGACAGTAATCACCAATTCCCTCACGCCTCCGAGCCATTCGCGGGGTGTCGCAGACCCTGCACTGAGGGTCTGGGTTGCAGAGCAATAGGACGCACAGACATCAAGGATATGAACCGCTTGTTCCCTCGTCACACAGGCGTTCAAAGCAACGTCTAGGCCACACCGCCGTGGTTGGCGTGTCGAACATCAGCTGGTTGTTGATTCAAGGAACTCTGGTGAAACTGAATCCGCCAGCCAGACCTTTTCATTTCCTTCGTAGAAACGTACATCGTTGGCAGCAGCCTCCTTTGCCAGCACTCGTAGAATCACAGGGGTTTTGCTCTTTCGCCTGCCAACCTCGATTGCCGTAGCTTCATCCGTCGAAAGGTGGACGTATTGACGCGTCATTGGCAATAACCCAACTGACCGAATCTGTTCAAGCGAATCGGGGCTGGTTCCATGAAACAACACTTCGGGTGGGATAGCAGGCACTTTTCTTAACTTTCCTGCGACAGAATGCCCATAGATGGCACGAATTCGGTCATCCCGAATTTCGTGACGAAGCTTCGACGAATCGGCCATCATGTGAGCAAGATCGTCCGCACACAATTCACTCCACTCTGAACGCTCTTTTCTTAATGCAGAAAGAAGAGACTCAACCGGAGTCCACCCCTCGCTATCCAACTCCAATTCATAGAGCCACGGCTCGTGGCGAAGGGCGTGAGAAACCGTTTTGCTCAAATCAGTAGCGTTACTCATTCTCTGTTGCCTTAAATTCCTTCGATACTTCCTCGATTTGCCGAAGCCACTCGGTGAAGTCCTTTGCTTCGCCTCGACTCTCGTAACCCGGAGAGCAGAAGCTGTGGATGTAAAGCACTTTCGGGTTACTTGACGAGTCGGCACCGTCGAAGCATGCCACATCATCCGACCCACCGTCTTTGGCAAACGGGATAAGTTCTCGATAGGGGAATTGCTCTTTGAGTGTATCAGCCCAAAAAGTAGAGCTCTCTTTGTGTGGGGCAAGCCACCACCACGGTTCAATGTCAGGTAATCCGGCCTTCACTAAATCCAAATAGCTATCTGGAAACCGAAATCCGGCGAAACGTTCGAAATCATCAAACAGATAGACTTCTGGCATCGTTTACTCCTGCTTTCCAGTCAGACGTGGCATGGAATGACTTCCATAGGGCGTTTTGTCTCCAAATCCACCGGTCTGGGTGTTGATCCGTAACTGGATTGCAGAGTGGCACCAGTTGGCCAGCTCTGCGGCCCACCGGCGTGGCTTGCCATAAGAGGCGATCTCAGGATGGACGCCTGTCATAAGAGCCACTGGAGCTACTCCGCGATTCCCTGATGCCTCCCAATCATTCTCGATCAGGCCATATCCTCAATTCGATCCGCTCCGGTCGCGGCCTGGATCACCTCTTTCGGCATCCCTGTCACCAGTCGCAGCTGGGGCACATCAATCAGTGTGTTCATGATGGTGGAAACGAGATTGGGAATCCGGATGGGCGTGGTCTGTGGTTCGGCCGCCTGACGATTCGACTGGCCGATGACGTGGCCGGAAGGAAAACCTCCGCCTGCCAGCAGCAGAGGTGCGAGCCCGCCCCAATGGTCACGGCCGCCTCGACTGTTCAGCATCGGGGTGCGGCCCATCTCACCACACATGACCAGCAGAATCTTGTCACTTAATCCACGATCGCGGACATCTTCGAGGAATGCCGAGACCGCATAGTCGAGCGGGATCCCCATGTAACGCATACCCTCGTCCATTGTCGCGTTGTTGGCATCCGCGTGCATGTCCCAGACGAACGAGGTCGTGACCGTGACAAACCCACAGCCGCGCTCGCACAGCCGGCGGGCCAGCAACATCAGCTTGCCCAGTGACTTCGCGTTATCCACATAGTTGTTGTAGTTGTTCCATTTGCGATTGATCTGATCGGGGCGGACGAGGGGAGCTGTGTCGTAACGGGCGATCGTCGCGGGTGATTCCTTACTGACGTCGAACGCATCCGCGACTCCCCCCAGCAGTGTGTCGTAGGCCTGCTGCCGGATGGAGTCGATGCCGGTGCCCAGGCCCGCACTCTCCAAACCTCCTCGCAACTGGTCGAGACCAGCCAGCAACGCCTTGCGATCGCCCAGTCGATCCATTGGCAGCTGGAGCTTGAGGTTCTCCTGCATCGCGCCGCCGGTACTCGGCGTGAAGGGCGTATAACCGCTGCCTAACGGACCACTTGATTGCAGATCACCAAACCCAGTGATCCCGGGCATCGTGTCGGAGACCACCGACTGAGGATAGAGCAGCGCATTCGTCGGCATCCCGCTCTGCGAACGGTTCTGCCCGGCAACACGGGCATAGAGCGAGCCCAGGTTGGCTCCGCCAGTCGCAGCTCCGACAACGGGCTTAATGTCGTGGTTTCCATCCCCCGTCTGGAACGAACGCACAACTGAAAACCTGTCCGCCAGCGATGCCAGCCGCGTGAACGTGCTGCCGAAGGTCACCCCCGGCAACTTCGTCGAGACCTCACCGGTCACGCTGCTGATCCCCGTCGGAGCTGTCATCTTGGGATCGAAAGTCTCGATCTGGCTCGGACCGCCATGCAGGAATAAGAACACCACCGAGCGTCCCGTGGCGAGGTGCGAGAGATCACCTCCCAATACCGTATTCGTCCCCAGCCCGGGTAGCAGCGATCCTCCGAGCGTCCATGCGCCCGCTTTAAGAAAGTCGCGCCGTGAACTTCCAAGGCGATCAAAGAACGTCAACATACAGGTCCCCAGAACCAGACGATAGACACCCATCATTACCAATTGATGTGACTGGGGTGAAGTCTGAATCAGGAATTGATGCTGAGTAACCGGCTCTCAGCTTTACCTGGCATACGGCTGGCCGTGCAGTCTGGAGTCGGTTGAGGGCCTCGTCAGGCTGACGCCTGCCGCTCTCAATGGGGAGGATTACCCGCCGCGTTGGAGGTCCATGAGCTGACCAAAGCGGTCGAGGACTTTGAGTTTGAGGGGAGCGAACTCAGGTCGGTCGATCGCCTCGGTCTTGAGCAGGCTCTGTGCGGCGGCGCGAGTCTCGACCAGGAGATCGTGATCACGAATCAGATCGGCGATCCGCAGAGGCAGGCTCCCGCTTTGCCGCGTTCCCAGTGCATCCCCCGGACCTCGCATTTCAAAGTCGACTTCAGCGATCTGAAACCCGTCACTGGTCTGCTCCATGGCATGCAGACGCGTCACCGATTCAGCGGTGTCGGAATCAGAGATCAGAAAGCAGTACCCCTGATACTTGCCACGTGCGATGCGTCCCCGCAACTGATGAAGTTGGGAGAGCCCGAATCGCTCGGCGTCGAGGATCACCATGAGAGTGGCATTCGGGACATCGACACCGACTTCGATGACGGTCGTCGCCACGAGGGCCTGGATCTCTCCCTCGCGAAACTGAGCCATCGTCTCAGCCCGCAGCTGGCCATCCATCTGACCATGCACCATCCCGACCTTGAACCCGGTGAGTTCCGTCTGTGGCAGCTCGCGGTAGATCTGCTCCACTCCCTGCTGTTCACCCTCTTCGGTGCCGCCATCGACTCGCGGGCTGACGATGTAGAGCTGGCGGCCCTCGCTCAGCTTCTGGCGAATAAAGTCCCAGCACCTCTTCCGATTTCCCGGACCGATCACGCGGCTGGTGACCACGCGCTGTCGTCCAGGGGGCAAGTCCTTGACCAGCGTCAGGTCGAGGTCGCCGAACTGCGTGAGGCACAAGCTGCGAGGAATCGGCGTGGCGGTCATGACCAGAATGTGCGGCGAATGACCTTCTTGTTCGGAGAAGGTCGCCCGCTGTGCAACCCCGAACTTATGCTGTTCATCAATGACAACCAGCCCGAGGTTCGCGAACTTCACTTTTTCCTGAATGATCGCCTGTGTTCCGACCACCAGCTGGATGTCACCCGATTGCAGCCCTGCGTGAACTTCGCGTTGATCTTTGGCACCGATACGACCGGTCAGGAGGGCCCGTTTCACTCGGCTCTGAGCGAGTACCGATTGCAACGTGTCCCAGTGCTGTGTCGCCAGCAGCTCTGTCGGCGTCATCAACGCTCCCTGCCATCCGCCCGCTACAGCTGCGAGTAACGCATAGATCGCGATGACGGTTTTTCCCGCCCCGACATCGGCTTGGATCAGGCGGTGCATCGCGTGCCCGGTTGCCAGATCCGCTGTCACGTCGCGGATGGCCTGCTCCTGCCCTTCGGTCAGCGAGAAGGGGAACAGCCGACGAATGCGGGCATCGACTTTCGCTGTGATCTCTATCGGAGGGGCCTGTGAGTGTGAGATCCAGGCCCGGCGTCGCAGAGCCAGCCCCACCTGGAACTCGAACAGGTCGTCCCACAACAGTCGCCGCCGTCCCGCCAGATACTCGTCGACAGTACTCGGTTTGTGCAGCCCGCGGAGGGCCTGACCAATGTCGACGATCTTCCACTTCTCCAGAGCTTTGGGGTAATGGTGCTCGGGGACCAACTCAGCAAACTCGTCGACGGCCAGCGCTGTCAGCCGCCGCATCTCAGCCTGCTGAATCCCCTCCGTCAGTGGGTAACGCGGCAAGACCCCGAACCCCGATTCGCGGTCCTCATCACTCAGCCACTGCAGCTGGGGATGCGAAAACTCCCACCGGCCATCTCGCTTCTTGGGCTTACCGGCCATGAGCAACAACTGCTCCATCTGCAGCTTGCGGAACATCCACGGCTGGTTAAACCACGAAGCCCGCACATACTGACCCTCGCAGTCGAGAAGTGTCGTCGTCATGTGCTTGCCGCTACTCGTCATGCGAGCATCGAGGTCACAGACGACTCCACGCACACTCTGCATGGCCCCTTCGACGAGTTCGGTGACCTTCTTCACTTGCGACAGGTCGAGAACATCACGTGGCAGATGCCACAGCAGGTCACCGACGGTGAAAATCTCCAGCTTGGCCAGAATCGCTGCCCGTGCAGGCCCCACGCCGGATAAGTATTGCACCGGTGTCAGCAGGGGATCATCGCCAGACGAAAGGTCGGTAATCGTCAGCTCCACATTTCTTGTTGTTCGGGGGTCAGCTTTGCATCGGAGCTGCGCCACAGATACCAGCTGGCGATCGAGGCATAAGGACGCCACGGGGCCGCGATCTCTTCGCACTGCTTGGGAGTCGGGTGAGCGGGCAGCTGATACTCGCGCTCGATCGCGGCACGCACGCCCAGGTCACCCGTGGGCAGCACATCGAGCCGACCGAGCGAGAAGATCAGAAACATCTGAGCGGTCCAGACTCCGATGCCGAGGACCTTGGTCAGTTCCGCGGTGATATCGGCATCTGACATTTCGTGGATCGATGTCAGATTCACCTCCCGGCTCGACACCTTGCTGGCCAGATCTCGCATATATCGCAACTTCTGTGGCGAGAGGCCGCACCCTCGCAGTTCTTCGTCTGAGCTGCCCAGGACCCACTGCGGCGAAAGCTTCTTGCGGCCTCGCAATGTCGTCAGCCGTCTTCCAATCGAATGAGCCGCCGCTGTGGAGATTTGCTGGGCGATGATCGAGCGGACGAGAACGGGAAACGGGTCAGCTTCGAGTTTGATCTGACACGGTCCATGACGATCAATGATTCGCCGCATGACCTTGTCCCGCTTGCGCAGATGCCCCGCCGCAGCGTCCAGATGCTCGGTGGGGATCTCGCGGGTTGGATTCTTGGAGGCCATGAGGTGGTCGCGGATGGATCAGAGTTCAGCAGGAATGGGGGACACCGATTTTACGGATGACACAGATGGGGAGGCTCTGCTGTTAGATACGTTTGAACGGGAGTGGTGTCACATGATAGCGAGGGGATTTCGATTCTCAGGATGGGGGAGAACCGTCCAGACTCTTGCTGAATCTGTGCCATCCGTGAAATCCGTGTCCCACTTCTCTTCTCTCTTCCCCCTCCCCAATAGGGCTCGCTGACCACGCAATTCTCCAGACCGGGATACTCGGATGCAACGCAGGCTCGTGGACTGATCATCCGAGGGATATGATGACATCGCCTTGATCTGCAACTCCAACCCGCTGGAAATCCCTCATGTCTGCCCCTGTCCGGGGATCTGACGATCATCCGGAATGGTCACCGCTGTCGCTGCACGACATGACCGTCGCCTATCACCGGCGACCGGTCGTGTGGGACATTGACTATAAGGCCCAGCCTGGTCGACTGGTGGCGATCGTCGGGCCAAACGGAGCAGGAAAAAGTACGCTCATCAAGGCCTCGCTCGATCTGATTCCCAAGGTCGCGGGCGGCGTGCGATTCTTCGGGAAGCCATATAAGGAGCAGCGGGGCCGGGTGGCCTATGTCCCGCAGCGGACGACTGTTGACTGGGACTTCCCGGTCACGGCCCTCGATGTCGTGGCAATGGGGCTTTATCGGCAGATCGGATGGTTCTGGCCGGTGACTCGCAAGTGGAAGGCGATCGCGCTGGAGGCCCTCGACAAGGTCGGACTGGCTGAGTTCGCTCCACGGCAGATCAGCCAGCTGTCGGGAGGACAGCAGCAGCGGGTGTTCCTCGCCCGGGCATTGGTGCAGGGGGCCGATCTGTACCTGATGGACGAACCCTTTGCCGGAGTCGATGCGAGTACGGAGCGGGCGATCGTGAATCTGCTGCGTGAACTCCGCTCACAAGGGAAGACCGCTCTGGTTGTGCATCATGACCTGCAAACGGTCCCCGAATACTTCGACGATGTGCTGCTGCTCAATATGCGGCTGGTCGCATCGGGGCCGGTGTCCGAGGTCTTCACGCCGGAGAACCTGCGGAAGACCTTTGGCGGGAAACTGGCGATCCTCGATCAGGTCGGCAATCGCCTCGCGCGTCAGGGGCAGTGATCACAACGCCGTAAAAGTGACGAGACTTATTTCTCGTCATCTTCGACGTCTTCCTCGTCGTCATCCAGGTCATCGTCGAGGTCGTCTTCGTCCTCTTCATCCTCGTCGTAATCGGGATGCAGAGGGCTGTTGGGATCGAAGAAGAAATCACCCAGCCCCATGGGGATCGAGTTCCCCCCGAGGGCCTGGCTCTTGCGATCGGCCAGTGTCTGCAGGTCCATCGCATCATCGCCCAGACACGCCTTAAGCGCCTCTCGCCAGGCAGCGTCCTTCGAGAGCGGGTGATCTGGCTCGCTGGCGACGCGTTTGATGGCGTAACGCAGCACGTTGATGCCATCCCGCGTGGAGAAATCGAGTTTCAACTCGTGCGAGTTCTGCAGGAACTCGACGGTCAGGTTCAGCATCTCATCATCAGCAAACGGCAGGTGATATTTCAGGATCGACATCTCGTCCTGCCGCGAAGGATGGCCGAGTGTCAGTGTCGGCTGCAGACGGCTGAGGATGTAGTCGGGGATCTCGTAGGTCGAGTCGTCCTCGTTCATCGTGACTGCACAGCGGAAGTTCGGATGGGCGTGGATCGTGATTCCCGCGACGATGGACTCCACATATCGGCGATGATCGAGCAGCGGGGCCAGACTGGCCCACGACTTTTCGTTCATGCGGTTCCCTTCGTCGAGGACGCACACACCGCCGCGGATCATCGCGGTCACCAGCTGGCTCGCCTGATACTGGATCTTGCCGCTCTCCGCCAGAACCGGCGTCACCAGCAAATCCTCAGGGCGGGTATCCGACGTGCATTGGTAGATGTACAGCTCCTGCTTCCGGGCATGGGCAGCGGCGATGGCGAGTGTCGTCTTGCCGATCCCGGGCGAGCCGATCAAACGCGGAGCCAGCGGAAAGTCCCGCTCATCCACGACCAGCCAGCAGGCGAGCAGCTGTTTCAGAACTTCGCGTTGGCCAATCCAGTCTCCCGACGAGGTGTCAGGATGCGAGAGGTGCAGGCGTACGCCATCGATTTCAACAGAGGGATTCATCGGCCAGCTGGCTTTCGGGAACGGAGAGATTCGAGTCCGGCCAATTATGGGGTGTCACCGCCTCCACGGCGAGTGTCTTCCTGTTCCATTTCTCAGTTGACCGCGTCGCAGACAATGAATGACAGCACTCTCAGACCTTGAATCGATGTCATTTCGAGGTCTGGCCGAGGGCGAATTACGGCCAATGCCCGCCAGACGTGTGATTCGAGTATTGTTCGATTCCCTTGCGATAATTCCATCACTCTGGGAATCTAAATCACTGAGATTCGTACATCCGCAATTGGAACTCGTCCATCGAATTCCAAATGGAGCCCAGCCCATGACAATTCCACGTCGACAGTTTCTCTCGCAATCCGCAGCTGGGCTGCTGGCGGGATGTGTTCTCGGACAGACGAGCTGGTCGAATGACAAGCCGAACAATCTCCAGTTGTCGACCTTTCGGTTTGATGCCACACCGCCTCTGGGGCACT
>CANJZR010000081.1 GCA_947479075.1 Planctomycetaceae bacterium | reverse complement strand
CAGCAGCAAACACAAACCAAGACCATAAACACGCATTGGACTGCCTCATCGGGGTGTGCATCAACTAAAAACCCGCTCTGGAGATGAATCCAGAGCGGGAATCAAGAGCTCAAATTAGAACTCGCCGACAATTTCACCCTTCTGGCGGGTGATCAGTGCAGCCAAGGTCTGGGCTGCAATGTTCTCACTGATGAAGCGGACAGCGCCGTCAGCCATCAGAGAGTGAGTGCCTCCCACGTGGAAGCTGTGGTATCCATCGCCACGGGCATTCGAGCAGTTGATGGGGCATGGACCACCATCGGCATTCGGTGGGCCAGCAGCAGTTGCACCTTGCAGCCACTGTTCGCCGAGGATCACGTCAGACCATGAACCGCCGTTGGTTGGTCCCAGTGCCTGATAAGGCGCTGGAGCAGGCTTGGTCTTGAAGTAAATCGTGGTTCCACCGGTACGCTCAGCCAGCAGGAACGTGTTCGACGTTCCGTCGGTCACGTCACGAATACGACCCACGGAACCATTGCTGGTGCCGATTTGTCCGGCAACCTGAAGAGCTCCGTCACGAGTACCACCGGCGTTTCCAGCATAGGCCAACAGAGCGAAATCCCCTCGGACTCCGGTGGTGGGAACATAGTCACAACGAGCGCCCACCCAAGTGGCATTGGCATTCGGGAATGGACCGAACGCACCTGCGGGGTAGAGGTAATTCGTGTCAACCGAATTAACGGGTGTCGACGGACACATAAAGACCGGAATGATCGTCTTGGCCAGAGCGACGTTTGCAGCCTGAATCGTGGCGTTAAAGCCAGTCACGCCAGCAAACAATGGAACGTTCTGATCAATCTGATTGTACAGCGGCGCCTGATCGAGATAAGGCAGCAGCTGTGACATGATGCCCTTGGCATTCTGGTCGGTGAACGTATTACTCGGACCAGCTGCAATCACAGCCCAGTATGCGGGAGGAAAGCAGTTGACCGTTTCGTGGTAGTTGTGGAAGGCCAGACCGACCTGCTTCAGGTTGTTCTTGCACTGAGAGCGGCGGGCTGCTTCGCGGGCCTGCTGAACGGCGGGCAGCAGCAGAGCAATCAGCACAGCAATGATGGCAATCACCACCAGTAGCTCAATCAGAGTGAAACCACGCGAAATCTTCTTACGGGTCAACACAGGGAATCTCCAACGAGAGGACGTGAACAAACAGTCACCAAGAATGCGGTCGAATGACCGCCTACACTCATGAAAACAAAGTGCATATGCTAAGTTATCCACCTCAAACTGTCGGTTCTACTTGGTAAATCGATTTCTCAGCGATTTCTCAGGAAATACACTTCGTGACCAATTGTGTGCGGAATTGACCTGCCGCTCCAGCAAAGCCCTTCCAACTAATTCCCTAGGAAAAACCCAGCTTTATCAGTCCCCCGAAATGAAGAAGACGCCCTCCTCGTGTTCGCAAGGAGAGCGTCTTCCACGTTTTCTTCTCACACCAGCAAGCTCTCACCAACGCACAGGCCTGCGTTTTCGATTGAGCAAACCCGGGCCTCAGCCGGAGCAATCTGCGGACTACTTGGTCTTCAGTTCAATCGTCCCCAGATCGACTTTTTCTCCTTCAGTGCCCTTGACTGACACTGAGTGCTCGGACTTCTTGGGATTCTTGAACTTTCCTTTGAGGCGATCCTTCTGGGTCGTGAGCCCCTCAAGCCAGGCGAATGTGACCTTGTATTCACCTGCCGGCAGTCCATCACCCGACTCGTAAGTCGTCGCCGAAAACTTGCCGTCGTTGTCCGTGGTCGTTGTGATCTTGTACTTAATCTTGGCATTGGCGTCTTGTGGATGGAAGGCAACCTCCACCCCTGCTGCAGGACTGCCGTCCACATGCAGTACACCACTCACAGGCTTGGTGACCTCCCGGTCAGGAAGCAATGGAGCCGGCTTACCGCAGCCAGCCAGGAAGCAAACCGAGAAAACGACACACCATGTCAGACAGCGAGCCATTGAATTTCACCTTTCGGGGCGAGCCCTCAAATTCACCGCATCAAAGAACCGACCATCATGTCAGCCAATCTTGGACTGAAAACTGAATCCGCTCAAAGAGAGATGGGTGTCATGCTACAGCAGCTGACACCCATCCTGACACTTTGAGAGAAGCTCATCCGTCGAATGGCTAGAACTCTCCGACGACTTCTCCGCCAGATCGGGTAATCAGACTTGCCAGTGTCTTCCCGGAAATGTTTTCGCTCAAGAATCGGACTGAACCATCGCCCAGCAGGCCATGTGCTCCGCCTGTATGCCAAGAATACAGACCCGCACCTTCTTCCAACCGACCAAACCTGGCGCGAGAGTTCGAGCAATTAATTGCACAAGGCCCGTTATTGCCCGTTCCGTCAGTTGCACGTCCAGCGAGTTCCATCACCCCATTGAAGGGATCTGCCCAGGCACCGCCACCAATCGCGAGCTGCCAACCTGCCTCATCGGATGGCATTACTCCCGCTGCAGTTGCAGAAGCGACCAGCTTGTTTCCACGATAATACAACTGATTGCGTCCTGAAAGTTCACCAATCATCATGGTGTTGGAAGTGCCGTCAGTGATGTCTGCGAGTCGGCCCCCATTTGGAATGGTCGGTGATGTCCCTGTGAGGCTGATGACACCTCCAGTAGCCCACCCATCGCCGTCTACGGAACCTGTCGTATTGTTTACGATGTTCAGGAAGTTTTCATCTACGGCGGTTGTGGGCGTATAATCCTGGGCCCCAGCGTTTGTGAGCGTCAACGCTGCAGACACTCCAATTGCTGCCGCCATCGGCGCTGGTACCGTCACATTGACGGCGTTGGAAGCCCGAGGTGTGGATGGGCAGATCATTCCGGGGATAATCGCCTGGACCGCCGCCACATTTGCTGGATCATATGCGGACAGGTTGCTGTTGTAGATATTGAATACGGGGGCCTGGTCGATGTAAGGGAGAATCGCGACGGTCCAGTTGGACGTTGACACAAGCCCACCCACCCCTGCACCTGAACCGATGGTGAACAGACCGGGCAATGGGAACCGGTTGTATGTCTCATGGTAGTTATGCAATCCCAAGCCGATTTGCTTCAGGTTGTTCTTGCACTGGGATCGACGGGCTGCTTCACGGGCCTGCTGAACAGCAGGCAGAAGCAGGGCGATCAGTACAGCGATGATGGCGATCACCACCAGCAGCTCAATCAATGTAAATCCACGCGAACGCTTCTTGCTACTCAACATCAGAACTCCCCAGTTTCGAAATGGAACGCTTGCTGTTCAAAAACCGCTGGCCAATCAGCAACATTCGTCCCCATTCATGAAAGCGGCCAAATTAGACGCCTCTCACATTCTACGCAATCAGAGATACGCAAGCTTCACACAGAATTCAAAATAGAAACTGAATTTCGTGAATTTCCACGCAATTTGTGTGCATATCACCACACCGACGCTGCTTGCAGCTGATCAGAAAGTAGACATCCTGGACAATTAGTCCCTGATGGCTGATGGACGAAATGTCCAGCTGGCTCCCTCATTGTCGATCACGTTGATCCCGACAAACAAAAACACCCCCGGATCAATCCGGGGGTGCGAGTTCGTGCAGCGTTTACAGCTCGGGCTTACTCATCGGGCAGCAGGTCACGCAGCGATGGAATCTGCGGTCCGACACCGGATGAACCCGCCTGACGCTGTTGCTCATCGGATTCACTCAGCATCTCACGCCGGGCCTGCAGGATGCGGGCGTGTTCTTCCCGCAGTTCCTGTTGAGCTTCGGGGCGGATCCGCACTTCCGAGGACTGGTGGTTGTGGAAACCCGTACCGGCAGGAATCAGGTGACCAAGGATCACGTTTTCCTTGAGGCCGACCAGGTTGTCGATCTTACCCGCCAGAGCGGCTTCGGTCAGAACCTTCGTCGTTTCCTGGAAGCTGGCGGCCGAGATGAAGCTTTCGCTCGACACGGCAGCCTTGGTGATACCCAGCAGCTGGGTGCTGGCCTTGGCAGGACGCGGCTTGCCATGCTTACAGGGCTTGCCGCCGTCGGCTTCGATCGCGGAATTGACTTCCTCGATCACAGCCAGCGGGACCATGTCGCCCACCTGGAATTCGGTATCGCCCTGCTCGGTGATCCGCCCCTTGAGCAGCAGCTCGCGGTTCTGACGACGGAATTCGAACTTGTCGATCACGATGCCTGGCAGCAGCTCGGTGTCGCCCACGTCGTCGATGCGGACCTTGCGGAGCATCTGCGACACGACGATTTCGATGTGCTTGTCGTCGATTTCCACGCGTTGAGCGCGGTACACGTTCTGGGCTTCCTGCAGCAGGTACTGCTGCACAGCCTCTTCACCGCTGACGCGGAGAATGTCGTGAGGCACCAGCGGTCCGCGGACCAGAGCATCCCCGGCCCGCACCAGGTCTCCGGTGTGAACGAGCAGTGGCTTACCGTGAGGCACCACGTGCTCGCGATCCACGCCGTTGGGACCATGCACGATGATGACGCGTTTTCCACGCTTCTTCTCGAGCATGATTTCGACTTCACCGTCGATCTCGGCGATGACAGCGGGGTCACGCGGCTTACGAGCTTCGAACAGCTCGGTGACGCGGGGCAGACCCCCGGTGATGTCCTGGGTACCGCCGACTTCACGAGGCGTCTTACCGACGACTGTACCGGCCGAGATATGGGCACCTTCTTCGACTTCCACGATCGCCCGTTCGGGGATGTAGTAGAAGTTGAGGATCTTGCCCGTGCCGTCTTCGATGACGATCTGGGGGTGCAGGTCGCCCTTGTGATCGATCACGGTCCGGCGTACGTGGCCACCGACCTCGGTCTCGACTTTCATCGAGCGACCTTCGATCAGATCTTCGTAACGGACGGTACCGCCGACATCGCACAGAATCGGAACCGAGTGGGGGTCCCACTGGCAGAGGACCTGACCAGCTGGCACGGTTTCGTCTTCCTTGACCAGCAGTATGGCACCGTTCGGGATCGTGTACTTTTCGAGTTCTCGATCCTTGGTGTCGATGATGACGATCTCACCGTTTCGGGTCAGAACGACGTTCTGTCCTTCAGAGTTCGTCACACTGCGAATGCGGGAGAAGCGAACCTTACCGGCCTTCTTCGCCTTGAGTTCGCTGTCCTGCAACTGACGCTGGGCCGTACCACCCACGTGGAACGTACGCATGGTCAACTGAGTACCAGGCTCACCGATCGATTGAGCGGCGATGATACCGCAGGCCAGGCCTTCTTCGACCAGCTGACCGGTCGAAAGGTCCATTCCGTAGCACAGACGACAGACACCGAGTTCCGCTTCGCAAGTCATCGGGCTGCGAACCTGAACGCGTTCGAGTCCGAGTGCTTCGATCTTGCGGGCGATCTCGATAGTGATCAGTTCGCCTTCGCGAACGATCACTTCGTCGGTGATCGGATGCACGATGTTGGAACGGCTGACACGACCACGGATGGCGTCGGCCAGCGACACTTCCACGCGTTCGCCGCGGTAGACAACCCCACGAGTCACACCCTTGGTCGTCCCGCAGTCATGGGTCGTACAGACCATGTTCTGGCAGATGTCGGCCAGCTTACGGGTCAGGTAACCCGAGTCGGCGGTCTTCAGCGCGGTGTCGGCCAGTCCCTTACGGGCACCGTGGGTCGAGCTGAAGTATTCAAGAACGGTCAGACCTTCCTTGAAGTTCGACTTGATTGGCGTTTCGATGATTTCGCCGCTCGGCTTGGCCATCAGACCACGCATACCAGCCAGCTGTCGGATCTGCTCCATACCACCGCGAGCGCCCGAATCGGCCATCAGGTAAATCGGGTTGACGTAGGCACCCTTTTCACGAAGGTCGTTCTCCAGCTCGATCTTCATCGCGTTCGTGATCTGTTCACGAGCGTGGGTCCAGATGTCGATGACCTTGTTGTAACGTTCGCCACCGGTGATAACGCCGCGGTCGTACAGCTTCTGCTGCTTGAGCACGTGGCCTTCGGCTTCGAGAATGTACTTTTCCTTGGTCGGAGGAATGACCAGGTCGCTGATACCGAACGACAGTCCGGAACGGGTCGACTCGGTGAAACCGGTCCGCTTCATGCTGTCGAGCAGTTCGATCGTGCGCTTCCGGCCGAACTCCTGATAGCAGTCAGAGATGACATGCTGCAGGTCCTTGCTCTTCATCGTGTAGTTGTAGAACGCCATGCCCTGGAACAGCATGTCGTTGAAGATGATTCGGCCAACGGTCGTCGCAATCAGCGAGCCCGAGGTGTACGTGTCGGCTCCATCTCCCTTGACTCGCTTGCCCTTGGGCAACCGCAGCTTGATGATCGCATGACGCACGACCTTGCCCATGCTGTAGGCCATCAGGGCTTCGTTCGTCGAGGCGAAGATCATGCCTTCGCCCTTCTGCCCGGTCCGCTTCATGGTGCAGTAGTAGCAACCCATGACGATGTCTTGCGACGGCGAAATAATCGGGGCACCGTTCGAGGGGCTGAAGATGTTGTTCGTCGACATCATCAGCGTCGTGGCTTCGACCTGAGCTTCGATCGACAGTGGCAGGTGGACTGCCATCTGGTCACCGTCGAAGTCGGCGTTGAAGCCCTTACAGACGAGCGGGTGAACCCGGATCGCGTTTCCTTCGACCAGAATCGGTTCGAAGGCCTGGATCCCGATACGGTGCAGGGTCGGAGCACGGTTGAGCAGCACGGGGTGATTCTTGATCACCTCGTCCAGAATGTCCCAAACCTCTTCGTCCTTACGTTCGAGCATGCGCTTGGCTGACTTGATCGTATCGGCGTGGCCGAGTTCTTTCAGGCGGCGAATCACGAACGGCTGGAACAGCTCGAGAGCGATCTTCTTGGGGAGACCGCACTGGTTCAGCGTCATGTCGGGACCGACGACGATGACCGAACGAGCCGAGTAGTCGACGCGCTTACCGAGCAGGTTTTCGCGGAAACGACCCTGCTTACCCTTGATCATGTCGGTCAGCGACTTGAGCGGACGGTTCGATGAACCCAGCACAGGTCGCTTGCAACGGTTGTTGTCAAACAGGGCATCGACCGACTGCTGCAGCATTCGCTTTTCGTTGCGAACGATGACTTCAGGAGCGTTGAGGTCGACCAGCTTCTTCAGACGGTTGTTGCGGTTAATGATACGACGATAGAGGTCGTTCAAGTCGCTCGTCGCGAAGTTGCCCGACTCCAGCAGCACCAGCGGACGCAGGTCTGGCGGAATAACTGGCACGCAGTTTAGGACGATCCACTCGGGCTTGTTCTCGCTGTCGCGGAGAGCCTCGATGATCTTCAGACGCTTGATGTAGTCCTTCTGCTTCGCATCGCTCGTTGTCTTCTTCAGCTCTTCGCGAAGCTTCTTGGACTCTTCGACGAGTTGGATTCCGCTCAGCAGCTTGAACACGGCTTCCGCGCCCATGTCCGCCTGGAACGAGTTCTCGCCGTACTTCGTACGGTTCGACGCATACTCGTCTTCGGTCAGCAGCTGGCAACGCCGCAGCGGCGTTTCGCCAGGATCGGTCACGACGTATTCCTGGAAGTAGATTACCTTTTCCAGGCTGGTGGTCTTCATGTTCAGCAGCGCGCCGAGACGGCTCGGCATCGACTTGAAGAACCAGATGTGGACCACTGGCGCTGCCAGCTCGATGTGGCCCATGCGCTTGCGGCGGACGCGGCTGTGGGTGACTTTCACACCGCAGCGGTCGCAGATCATGCCCTTGTACTTCATTCCGCGGTACTTACCGCACGAGCATTCCCAGTCCTTCTCGGGCCCGAAGATCCGCTCGCAGAACAGACCGTCACGCTCTGGACGGTAGGTTCGGTAGTTGATCGTTTCAGGCTTCTTGACTTCGCCGAACGACCAGCTGCGGATGTCGTGCGGGCTGGCCAGGCTGATCTTGACGGCGCCAAAGTCATTGACGCGATCGTAGACACCGTCACCGGCTGTGTTGTTATTGCTCATAGCGATCTCCCGAACAAGGAGTGGAGTGATTCGGCTGGGTCAGTTCAACGTGATACAAGGCAGCGTGACAGGGGATGTCCGCCCCTGCCCGCCCGAAAGCAGCAGGGGCCATCCGTGCATCACACCTTGGCCTTTTCCAACTGCATGTTGAGACACAGGCCTCGAATTTCGTTGACGAGAACGTCGAAGCTGGCTGGGGTGCCTGCTTCGAGAGTGTTCTCTCCCTTGACCATCGACTCGTAAATCTTGGTCCGGCCCTCGACGTCGTCGCTCTTCACAGTGAGCAGCTCCTGGAGGATGTATGCCGCACCGTAAGCTTCCAGTGCCCACACTTCCATTTCCCCGAAACGCTGACCGCCGAAGCGAGCTTTTCCGCCCAGTGGCTGCTGGGTGATGAGGGAGTAAGGACCGGTGGCTCGAGCGTGCACCTTGTCGTCGACCAGATGGTGCAGCTTGAGCATGTAGATGATGCCGACGGTCGTCTTCTGCTCCATGAGCTCGCCCGTGCGTCCGTCATACAGCTGCTGCTTCCCTTCTTCGGGGAGGCCAGCTTCACGGAGGCATTCGCGAATCTGCTCTTCGGCAGCACCATCGAATACCGGGCAGATTGACCGGTAGCCCATCTTCGCGGCAGCCCACCCGAGGTGGGTTTCGAGGATCTGACCGACGTTCATACGGCTCGGCACGCCCAGCGGGTTGAGGACGATGTCGACCGGCGTTCCATCGGGCAGGTAGGGCATATCCTCGATCGGCAGGATCTTGGAAATCACCCCCTTGTTCCCGTGGCGACCGGCCATCTTGTCACCGACCGAGATCTGACGCTTCGAGGAGACGTAGACCTTGACCATCTGCAGCACGCCGTTCGGCAACTCATCGCCGCGCTTCATGCTGTTCATCTTCAGGTCAGCTTCATCGATCACGTCGACAACCAGCGGCCAGTTGTCCTTGAAGAGCTTGCGGGCATCGGCCTGCTTCTGCGGGCTGCGAACGTCGAGCGACTCGAAGTAGTTCTCAAATCGGCGGGCGAATTCCGACAGGAACTTGTGATCGTCGATCGAACGCAGTTCGCGGCCATCTTCATCAGTCGTGTGCTTACCAAGCACGCCATCGAGTTCCGCGACGAATTCGAGGAACTTTTCGGCGACTCGTGTGTGACCATCCTGCTCGACCTTCTTGACGTCCTGGTCGAACTTCTTCTTGTCCGCTTCGTTCAGGCTCATCCGACGCGAGAACTTCTCGGTGTGGATGACAATGCCTTCGATACCCGACGGAACTTCCAGCGATTCGTTCTTCACATCTTCGCCGGCCTTACCGAAGATCGCATGCAACAGCTTTTCTTCAGGCGTCAGTTCGGCCTTGGCCTTCGGTGTCACCTTACCAACCAGGATGTCTCCCGGACGGACACGGGTACCGACGTGCACGATGCCGTTGTCATCGAGATGGCGGAGAGCCTTTTCGCTGACGTTCGGGATGTCACGGGTGAACTCTTCGCGACCCAGCTTGGTTTCACGAATTTCCACATCGAACTCGTCGATGTGGATCGAGGTGTATACGTCTTCCTTCACCAGACGCTCGGACAGAATGATGGCGTCTTCGAAGTTGAACCCTTCCCACGACATGAACGCGACCAGCACGTTACGCCCGAGAGACAGAATGCCGTCGCGGGTAGCGGCGGTGTCGGCGATGATCTCGCCCTTCTTGACGCGCTGGCCGAGCTTAACCAGAGGCTTCTGGTTCAAGCAGGTCCGCTCGTTCAAGCCGGTGAACTTCCGCAGAACGTACTTCTTGCCTTCGATCTCGATGCGGTTCGCATCGACGTAGGTGACCTTACCAGCACGGTCGGCCCGCGGAGTCATACCCGAGTACCGCGGAACTTCGTCTTCCATGCCCGTGCCGACCAGTGGCGGCTCGGTGATCAGCAGAGGCACACCCTGCCGTTGCATGTTCGAACCCATCAACGCGCGGTTGGCGTCGTCGTGCTCGAGGAACGGAATCAACGCCGCCGAGATACCGACCATCTGAGCCGGGGCCACGTCGATGTACTGAATGGCCTTTGACTCGACCCAGTGCACGTCGTTGTGCCAGCGAGCCAGACAGCGTTCGGCAACGATCTTGCCCTTCTCGACGTGCGTGTCGGCCGGAGCCACCATCACGTTGGCTTCTTCGTCGGCACGCAGCCATTCGATCTCTTCGCCGATCTTGCCGTTGTGTACCTTTCGGTACGGGGAGATCAGGAAGCCGTAATCGTCGACCTTGGCGTAGATGCTGAGGCTCGAGATCAGACCGATGTTCGTACCTTCGGGCGTCTCAATCGGGCAGATACGGCCGTAGTGAGAGATGTGAACGTCGCGGACTTCGAAGCCCGCACGCTTGCGGTTCAGACCACCAGGTCCCAGGGCCGACAGACGACGCTCGTGGGTGAGCATCGAGAGCGGGTTGGTCTGGTCGACCACCTGGGAGAGTTCGCTACGACCGAAGAAGTATTCGATGGCTGCCGAGACGCTCTTCGGATTGATGAGCGAACGCGGGCTCATTTCCTGAACGTCCTTCATTGCCATCCGCTCAGAGACTGTACGACGCAGCTTGAGGAAGCCCTTGCGAATTTCTTCCGAAGCCAGCTCGTCGATCGTGCGGAGACGACGGTTACCGAGGTTGTCGATATCGTCGACGTGGGCACTCTGATCGCCCACGCGGAGCTTGATCAGGTAACGGATCGAATT
>CANJZR010000080.1 GCA_947479075.1 Planctomycetaceae bacterium | reverse complement strand
TGCCGATATCAATGCCGAGGAAGACACTCATTGCGATCGCCTTGAGAGTGAAAATGCGGATGTGGGAAGGGAGTGAATCCGCAGTCTATCAGGGGAGAAAGTGGGAGCGTAGCGATGGCCAGATGCTGCGCCGCTTGAGGGGTATGGCCTGACCTGCCCACGTCAGGCGTGGCACTGCCCATGCGTGATTCGATGGGCCAGGGAACAGCACGACCAGTTTAGATGAAACCGACGTAGAGCATCGTCAGACGAAGTGGGTCGAAATGCTGTACGCGTCCAAAACAGTAATTGCGAGTCTCAATTCGATCATCAGCGTGAACAGGGTGAGTACGATCGGGAACACACCCCTGAACCAGATGAACCTGTCGAATTACGATCTGTCCAGACGTCACCACCCTAGTACTTCACCTTCTCCCAGACCAGGTGAGACACGCCAACGGCCCGCTCGCGGAACGCGCCTTCGCAGTAGCACAGATAGTATTCCCACATCCGGATGAAGCGGTCATCGAAGCCCAGCTCGCGGACTTCATTGATGCGCTGGAAGAATCGCTCGCGCCAGTTTCGGAGCGTGATTGCATAGCTCTCTGCAAAATCAAACAGCCCGGTCAGCCGCAATCCAGTTCCCTTGGAGACCGCCGACTGCATCGCACCGACCGAGGGCAAACAGCCACCCGGGAAGATGTATTTCTGGATGAAGTCGACCGACTTCAGGTAGGTCGCATAACGCTGATCGGGCATCGTGATCGCCTGGATCAGCATCTTGCCTCCCGGCTTCAGCAGTCGGTCGCAAGCGGAAAAGTAAGTCGGCAGGAACTCATCCCCCACAGCTTCGATCATCTCGACCGAGACGAGCTTGTCGTACTGCCCCTTCAGGTCGCGATAGTCGGTCATCAGTAAGGTCACGCGGTCCTGAAGACCTGCCTCTTGAATTCGTTGCGAGGCCAGAGCGTGCTGCTCTTTGGAGATCGTGGTGGTCGTCACGTGACAGCCATAGTTCTTCGCCGCGTGCAGTGCCATCCCTCCCCAGCCGGTACCAATTTCCACCAGATGATCCATTGGACGCAGGTTGAGAGACTGGCAAATCCGATCAAGCTTCGCGATCGACGCCGATTCCAGACTCTGCGACTCGTCTTCAAACACAGCCGAGGAGTACATCATCGTCGGGTCGAGGAACAACTTGAACAGCGAATTGCTCAGGTCGTAGTGAGCGGCGATGTTCTTCCGGCTCCCTTCACGCGTATTGCGAGAGATCCAGTGGCCTGCACGGGAGAACCACCCCGCGATCCGGGCCAGCCCACCCTCCATCGAGTCGAGCTGTGACATGTTGCGACACAGAATCCGTACCAGCGCTGTCAGATTGTCGCAGCTCCACTGTCCTTCCAGATAAGCCTCCGCAGCTCCCAGGCTTCCCCCCCTGATCAACGTGCGATAAAGGGACAGAGAATGGACCTGGAGAGTACATCCCATCTGATCGGTCGATGGTTCCCCGAAGGTGAAGGTCCCCAGCGGATCTTGAATCACAATCTGACCATGTCGAATATGGCTAAGCGTTTTCAGAGCCAGTGCGCGAGCGGTGCGATCGATCCAGCCGGGAGAGCTGCATGGGGAGTCACCTTGGGTATTTGAGAGGGGGGCAGGATGACAAATGCTCATGGTGTCTCCGCAGGGATGATCGGGTTCGCTGGGGTATGGAGGGGTCAGTGAGTGGGAAGGGGTTGCGGATGCGGTACAAAAGGGACTCGCTTGGCCCACAGCTTGAGGGCCTGCCAATAGATGCCCCCAGCGACCTGGGCCGTCATCAACGGATAAACTGCCAGGCACCGTGCCAGATTCCATCCCGTGATCGGAAGCCGTTTCATCCAGAGCGTGGCATCGAACGCTTTGACATCGTCTCGCCAGTTTTCGATCTGCACGCTCAGCTTCTCACCCGGTGCTCCCATGCGCCAGTGGTAGTCGTAGTTCATCTCCATGAACGGAGAGACATGGAAGTCCTTGGCATGTTCGTAACGGGCCACTCTCGGTGAACTTCCCTCCCACGGGAGGATGTAGCGATGCACCTCGCCCCACGGGGTATTGGTGACCTCAGCCACAATGGTCTTGACCTGGTCTCCCGACTCGTCATAGCAGTAGTAGAAGCTGATCGGGTTCATTGCGAAGCCAGCATACCGCAGGTTCGTCAGAAGGCGGATCGGTCCCGTCGGTCGACACCCGCGTTCCTGCTCCACGAGGTCACGCACCGACTCATCGAGTGACTGGGTCTCGGGACCCAAGTAGTCCGATCGTCGAAACCGGGCCCAGGCGAAACGCCGTGTCGACCAGAACCACCGCCCCTCAAATACGCGGTCCAGTTCAGCCAGATCGAGACTCAACATGAAGAGCCGATATCGAAACTCATGCCGGACAGGACTCATCCGTCGATGACGGACCCATCCTTCGTAAATGCAGCTTTTCAGAGGCTCAGTGCGGTCAGACATGCACAGTCTCCCGCATCTCAGTCGAGCCGGGGCTCCACGCCGGAACGATCCCGAACCGATCGCAAACCGCGAGGGCACTCACCACGCCATCTTCATGGAAACCGTTCCGCCAATAAGCGCCACAGTACGATGTCCGATTGTGCCGGATCAACTCGCCATGCCGACGCTGCGCAGCTGCGCGTCGTGCCGTGAAGATTGGGTGATCATAAAGATACCTGCCAAGGACCAGATTGGGGTCAATCGCGTCCTCTTCATTCAGCGTCACCAGGAACTGTGTGGGCGAATCGATCCCCTGCAGGATGTTCATGTGGTAGGTCAGAGTCGATTGATCGAGGCGATCGGCTCGAACGTGGTAGTTCCAACTCGCCCAGGCCCGCGGCTTTGACGGCAGTACTCGCTGGTCAGTATGCAGCACAGCGACATTCTTGCTGTACGGAAACTCACCCAGAATCTCCCGCTCGATAGGAGCGGCATCCCCGAGGATGCGTAAGGCCTGGTCACTGTGACAGGCGAAGATCACTTCATCGAAGGTCTCGCTCCCTCCCGAATGCCTGACTTCCACATCATCGCTCTGGCGCGTGACCCGCTGTACGGGACAGTTCAGGCGGATCTGATCGAGGTACGGAGCGGTCAGCTTTTTCACGTACTCGCGAGAACCACCCTTTACGACGCGCCACTGCGGCCGGTTCCAGATCTGCAGCAGTCCATGGTTCTTGTAGAACTCGATGATGAAACGCACGGGAAACTGCTCGAAGGTCCCGATCGGGCAGGACCAGATGGCCGCTCCCATGGGGATGAGGTACCAGTCGGAAAACTCGCGCGTGTAGCCATGCTCTCGGAGGTACTCCCCGATGGTCATCTCTTCCGAGGTACTTGCCAGATGCTGCGGTGCCTCGCGGTTGAATCGCATCACGTCGGCGAGAAAGCGATAGAACCGAGGGCTCAGCAGGTTTGACCTCTGTGTGAACAAGCCGTTCAGCGATGAGCCGTTGTACTCAATCCCGCTGCGATCACTGCGGACACTGAATCCCATTTCAGTCGGCTGTAGTTCGACATTCAGTTCCTCCATCAACCCCAGAAAAGCGGGGTAGGTCCAGTCGTTGCAGACGATGAACCCCGTATCGATCGCGAACTTCCGGCCGTGCATTTCGACATCGACAGTATGAGTATGTCCGCCGATGTAGTCATTCGCTTCGAAGACGGTGACTTCGTGGTGGCCATGGAGCAAGTAAGCTGCCACCATGCCGGAGATTCCGGTTCCGATGATGGCAATACGCATACGACAAACCCCTGAAACTGCATCGAAACGTGCCGATGCACCGACCTGTGCCAGTTTACTTTGTAGACAGTATATCGAAATCGACCAGTGGGAGGTTCTCAGTGTATCACCTTCTGAAGCCCGGCAGTGTGAGTTATCCTCGGTTCCGACGATTCCGTCTGACAGGGCGAGTTGCCGAGCTGCTGGAAAAGCGGGAAGATGCCCGCTCGGACGCAATCAGAGCGAGAAACTCCGTTCCGCCATCCCCAGACGACCCAACCAGATGCCCGACTGCTTCATTGCCATCGATGCCGGAACAACGAATTCGCGAGCGTGGCTCGTGGAGGACGGCATTATCCGTGCGGCGGAAACGGCCTCCGTCGGAGTGCGTGATACGGCGAAAGATGGCCATACCGGGGCCCTGCACGCAGCAATACGTGGACTCGTCGAGAGGGTCAGCACACAGGCGACGACTCCGCCGACGCTCATCGCAGCTGCGGGGATGATCACCTCGGCTCTCGGCCTGAAGGAGATCGTCCATCAGATGGCCCCTGCCGGTCCGAAGGAACTGGCGGCGGGTTCGGTCGAGTTGCAGCTGCCGGAGATCAGTGAGCTACCGATCATTCTATTTCCCGGAGTCCGTTCTGGAGCGTGGTTTGCGGAGGAAGATGTTGAGTCGAATGACATGATGCGTGGTGAGGAGACGCTCTGCCTGGGGCTGTCCTGCGAGCGACCGGGTCAGGCTCTCACGGTGCTGAACCTCGGCTCACACTGGAAGGCCATTCAGGTCGATTCTCACGGATCAATCACCGGCAGCTGGACGACGCTCTCAGGAGAAATGCTGCATGCCGTCATGGCGCAGACGATTCTGGCCAGCGCTGTTCCCGCCGGACGTCCTGAAACTCTCGATCCCGATTGGATCCAGCGCGGGGCGGAGATGTTCGCCCGCCACGGGCTGAGCCGGTCACTCTTTGCCGTTCGGCTGTGGGAGGTTCAGGGGGGGGCGCGCTCCACACCCCCGCAGCGGTTGGCGTTTCTCGTTGGAGCATTCGCCGCCGAGGGACTCGATGTTTTCCGCCGGGCGGGGTATCTGACGCAGGGACCGGTCCTGCTGATCGGAAGCGGTGGGATCGCTGATGCCTGGCAGTCTCAGTTGAATCTCGCGGGAATTTCATTTGAGCGAATTGATGGAGAGGCCACTACGCGGGCCTTCATCACTGGAATCCAACTGCTTCTGGAAGCTCGATCCGCAGTAAGTCCTTAATAGCGATGCGCTTAATACTGTTGCTGATGATTAGCAAATCTTCACTTTTAGACAGTTTTTCCATTCGCAATCCGTGAGTTGAAAGACGTATGATCGATGCCCCGTCAGAGCGCCCGATTCGGGCAGGATGACATTAACGATTATTCCAGCCCGGAAGATCAACTATGGTGCGAGAGCCGTACCGGATGCGACTTTCCACACCGAGCTTCTACCCGGCGGAGACGTCGCTGCGTTTTGCCTGCTCACTATTCCTGGTGATCACCCTGGGCAGCCTGATTTCGACAGCTGCTTACTCGCAGAATCCAGAACAGGGCAAAGTCGTCCCCGCGGGGGAAGGTAAGCCTGCCGTTGGACCGGATGGGAAGCCGATCGACCCGAATGCGAAGCCTGCGGATCCCAATGCCAAACCGGCCGACCCGAACGCCAAGCCCGCCGACACGGGCATCAAGGTCATCCGGCGGACTGAATATCTGAAGACGCCCAGCACCTCTGAGAAGTTCAATGCCACAGTCGGTACCGATGGAAAGGTCGAGTTCCACTTCGAGGGGACGCCCTGGCCTCCGGTACTCGACTGGCTCGCCGAGATTTCCGGGAAGAGTCTCGACTGGCAGGAACTCCCTGGGGATGTTCTGAATCTGCATACGCAGCGCCGCTACACTCCGGAAGAGGCCCGCGATCTGTTGAACTGGCACCTCCTCGCGCGCGGGTTCACCCTGCTGCTGCATGACGAGGTCTTCACGGTCGCGAACGTCAAGGGCATTAATCCCGGCATCGTTCCCCGTGTCACCGAGGAAGAGTTGGCAACTCGCATGCCCAGCGAGTTTGTGAAGATCTCACTGCCACTGGAATGGATCATCGCCGAGGATGCAGCCACGCAACTGGCCCCCATGCTCAGCCCCAATGGCAGGCTCTCCGCCATCAAGTCAGTGAACCGCATCGAGGCCATCGATGCAGTGTCCAACCTCCGCGATATCGTGACCCTGCTGCGCGACGAACAGAACAGCCGCCGAAACGATCGGGCTCTGGTCCGCGTCTTCAAGCTGCAGCATGTCCGTGCGGACGAGGTGATCGTCTCGCTGATGTCGATCCTCGGTATTGAGAAGAAACAGGTGGCAGGTGGCGGCGGCAATATGAACGCCATGATGCAGCAGATGCAAATGCAGATGCAGCAACAAATGCAGCAGATGCAACAACAGCAAGGCGGAGCGGCCGGTGCCCAGAAGGCGACTGAACCGAAACTCGTCCTGAACTCACGCGAAAACAGCATTCTTGCCACGGCTCCACCCGACAAGATGGAGATCATCGAGCAAACCGTAAAGGCCCTCGACATCTCACCCGACTCCGAAGGCCAGTTGCTCCGCAACCTTGACCGGATGCGGGTTTACCGGCTGACTACGCTCAAGCCGGAGCCGCTCGCAGAGATCCTCACCGATGTGGGCAACCTCTCGCCCGGTGCCCGCATTCGGATCGACAAGGAGAACAACTCCATCGTGTTGTTCGGCGCACTGTCTGACCATGTGACGGTCCAGGCCCTGGTGCAGAAACTCGATGGCAGTGGTCGCACCTTTGCCGTGATCCCACTTCGGCGGTTACAGGCAGAGGAGGTCGCCGGGTCCATCCAGTTCATGATGGGCCCAGAGAAGAAGGAGGAGACCCAGCGCAGCCGCTGGTCCTACTACGACTACTTTGGCGGGAATCAGGAAACGACACGCAAGGACGAGCGGCCCTTCCGCGTCGACGCCGATGTCGAGAACAATCGTCTGCTGGTCTGGGCAAACGAAATCGAAATGAAAGAAGTTCAGGGCCTGCTGGAAAAGCTCGGTGAAATCCCGGGGCATCAATCGAATCCCAACACGTCGCGAACGATCGACTTCTCCTCGCCAGAGGAAGCCGCGCGGACGCTCAAGCAACTCAAACAGCTCTGGCCGCACATGGCTCCGAACAAGCTGCTGTCACCCGAGGACGGGCAGGCAGTTCCACCAGAGTCGGCTCCCGAGACGCAGAAGAAGCCCGCTGCCCCGAAAGGGAACCAGAATCGGGACGCAACGATTCGGCAACTGCCTCCGGTTCGTCTGACGGAACTGGAGACTGTCCAGGTGGAGAAAGCCGCCGCACCAACCGCCGACCGACCAGCGCCCCGCCATCCTCTCTCCGATGACGACAACACGCAGGAGCCCACCAACGAAGAGGCTTCGTCGGCGGTCGTACCACCAATCGCCGTCCAACAGCTGCCCGATGGCCGTGTCATCATTGGTTCGGACGATACAGCGGCTCTTGATCAACTGGAGCAACTGGTCCAGGAGATCCGTCCAAAGAACGAAGACTTCCGCATCTTCCATCTAAAGAATGCCAACACGTGGGCCTATGGCATCGAAATGAACCTGAAGGATTTCTTCGAGACGGAAGAGAACGACAAGACGTTCCTTGACTGGTACGGCGATGTGGTCACCACGAAAGACAAAACTCCCAACCGCCTCTCCAAGCGTCGCAAGCTGAAGATCATCTCTGATTCCGACTCGCACACGATCCTGGTCCAGAACGCAACCGCCGAGCAGCTGACGACCATTGAAAGACTGATCGCGATTTATGACCGCCCCGAAACGAATGACCCGCGGGCGGTCCGCCTGACCCGGACGTTTGGATTGAAGTACTCGCAAGCATCGGTCATCGCCGAGACGGTGAAGTCGGTTTACCGCGACCTCCTCAGCTCCAATGACCCCTCGCTCCAAAACAAAGGCGACGGCAAGCAACAGCCGCAAGCTGGCCCGTCAACGAGTTACGTCTTTGGACGAAGCTCCAACAACGATGACAAAAAGGATGAGCCCAAGGATCAACCGATCCGTTTCAAAGGACTGCTCTCGATTGGCGTGGACGAGATCTCGAACACCATCGTTGTCTCCGCAGCCAGCGGATTGATGGAGGACATCTCCCATCTCATCGAATCTCTGGATGAAGCGGCCAAACCGACAACCACGTTCCAGGTGGTCCCGCTCAGTCGGAACGTGGATGCCTCCGTGATTCAGGAAAAGCTCGGCCGCATGATCGAAGCGGGTCGCCGACCCAAGATCAAAGTGAGCTCTTCTGGCGAACGCTCCAATGGGCAGGGACAAAACCCAGGTACGCCGCAGGCCGCACCCGCCGCATCCGCTCTACCGGGTCAGTGATCCGACCGAAAGTTCCGTGTCGTAGTCAAAGCTGACTCGGCTGTTGATTGAGCAGGCGTCAAATATCCGCCGCAACTCTTGCAGCATCGGCTCGTGATTTGGATGTCCGCTGGCCGGTGCATATGACGAAGAGAGCAAACGCCCCTTCAGGCCCTCAAAGTCAAAGCTCTGTGAATAGGGAAAGCGGAAAGACCGAAACGCTCCGCTTCCAAAGAACCCGGCCATCGCCGCATGGTCGATGCGGGTGTGATTGACCTCTTTGTAGTCGGTCCCGAACTCATGCAACAGCTTTTCATACGCGATGAGAAACGGTGTCGTATCAATACGACGATTGTTCCAGAACAACGCCACCTGGCCCTGCGGTTTCAGGATACGCAACCATTCTCGCCGTGTTGAGACGGGATCGAACCAGTGGAATGCCTGACCCGCAGCAATCAGATCGATGGACCCTGCAGCCAGCGTTGTTGCCTCAGCTGTTGCGTCGAGACTGTGAAATCGTCCCTCATCTTGAAAACACTCTTCCGCAGCAACGCGCATCTCGCGGTTCGGCTCGACGCCGTAAACCTCACACCCCAGCTGTAGAAATAACTTGGCCGAGATTCCCGTCCCGGAACCGATGTCCGCCACGACGGACGATGGAGTTAACCCCGCCGAATCTTTCAGCGTCTCCACAAGCTCATCCGGATACCCCGGCCGGTAACGCACGTAGTCAGCGACACGATCGGAGAAACGAGCTGTGGAGTTGTGTTCGGCCATCAGTCATTCTCCGGACGAAAAGTCATGTCATCAGGGCAACCCGTTGATTTCCCCAAAGCTGCTTGACTGACGACTGAATACTGACTGCCTTCTCCCCCCTTCTCTTACAGCATCCCGGAGCCCTTCACGTCGATGCCCTTGATCATCATCTTCAGCTCTTCCACGTTCGGCGACACTTCAAACGCGGTCGGACGATCGATGTATTCCAGCTTGATGAAGTGGTAGATCGAATCGTTAAACAGCTGCATGCCTTCTTCTTTGCCGAGGCGGATGGCGGCAGACAGCTTCTCGTCCTTCTCTTCCAGGATCAGCTTCTTGACGGTCTGGTTGAAGATCATCAGTTCGATGATCGGCACGCGTTTCGGCTTGTCGACGATGGTCGCCAGTAGTTTCTGGGCTGCAATGGCCTTCATGTTGAAGCCCATCGATGACCGCAGTGCGCGATGCATGTCCATCGGGAAGAGGTCGAGAATACGACCGATCGTCGATGGAGCGGACGACGCATGGATCGTACCGAACACCAGGTGACCCGTTTCAGCGGCATGGATGGCCGTTTCAAATGTGTCTTTATCACGCAACTCACCGACCAGCATGATGTCGGGGTCCTGTCGCACGGCCCCCTTCATGGCGACGTGAAAGTCGAGCGTGTCCATCCCCAACTCGCGCTGGTTGATCAGCGCCTTGTCCTGGGTGTAGACGAATTCGATCGGGTCCTCGATCGTCAGAATATGGACCCGCTTGCGATGGTTGATGAAATCGAGCATCGACGCGATCGTCGTCGACTTACCCGAACCGGTCACCCCGGCCAGCAGGACCATGCCTTGCTCATAGTCGCACAGATTGGCCATCACCGGCGGCAGATACAGCCCCTCGAAGTTCGGAATGTTCTGTTCGACCTTACGCGCGACAAGGCCGGGCTTGCCCAATTGTCGCAACAAGTTGACGCGGAACCGCCAGTTCTTGCCTTCGTACGGAACGATGTGCGAGAAGTCGGCGCCGCCCGTCTCGGCCATGATGTACTTGTTTCGCTCGTCCATGACTTCCAGGAACATACGCCACATCTGCTCTTCCGAGATCGGCGGCATGTCGGTTTCGCGAAGCGTTCCGCGGATACGCAGAATCATCGGCTTCCCCACCTGGAGATGCATATCCGATGACTCCAGCTTGATCTGCATCTTGAAAAGCTTATTGATCTCCGGCTCGGGACCCGACCTTCCCCCGATGGTCATGGGGCTGAGAATCCGGGCAACGTCTTCCTTGGTCAGTGCCACTTTGGGTTGGGATGATCCGCCACCAGCCATCGGCGTGCTCCAGAAATTGAAATCGAATGATCGTGCGAGAAGATGAGCGAGCGTGAGTGGCCATCGGTCCGACTCACCAGGGCAACCATCTGCCGCCCCTGAGTCGTGCGTGACAACTGGATTCGATTTTCGCGAGAGACGCCTCGATTGGCAATTGCGTATCCGCGATAACGCGGAGTAAACCGAGAATCAGCCCCGATTCAAACGAACAGGCGGTCAACCTGAAGTCGACCGCCTGTGGAACTCTCCGCAGCTTCAAACAAGCGTATGCCCGTTCATCCAGGAGGAGCGGGAAGCTCGATGTATCGCGGCTTCACATCATCTGGTGAGACTCCTGGAGGCGGAGGCAGAAACTCCACATTCCCTCGCAATCCATCCGGACGAACACTTCCCGCTTCGCGAGTCGATGTCGGTGCGGCGTCCTGCTGTGCCAGATTACGACGCTCCACCAGTTGTGTCTTTAAGCTGCGGACAGACTGATCGAGGGTGGTGACGAGCAGCTGGAGTAAGGCATCTTCTTCGAGTGCCGCCGTCGTTTCGACCGGAAGTTCCAGCTCGACGACGCTGCACTGCATCGTCTCGTGTACGTATCCTGCGAGTGATCCGGTCTTGTAGACCTTGTCGTAGGGAGCTGAGTCGAACTGTGAAAGCAGTTCTCGCGGCACCAGATCATCACTGCGGACTGTCCCGCGGTTGCTCCGCGACTCGA
>CANJZR010000079.1 GCA_947479075.1 Planctomycetaceae bacterium | reverse complement strand
GTACAGGCCCCCGCCGCACACTCCCGCAGCAGCGGTTCCAGCTCGATCTCTTCGATCAGCTCATTCTGGCCGACCGCATCCAGGCGCCCTGCCTCCAGCAGCTGATTGATCAGCTCATCGAGACGTCGCAATTCCTTGTCCATCGTCCCGTAGAAATGTTCACGCTGCTCCGGGTTCAGGTTCCGCATCTTCAGCGTCTCCAGCGACAGCTGAATTGCAGCGATGGGGGACTTCAGCTCATGGGTCACGCTGTCGACGAAGTTCGCCTGCCGATTGTTGAGCGCGATCTCCTTCAGCGTCAGCACCAGCCAGAACGACATTCCCACCAGAATCAGAGTGAAGAGCACCACCCCGAGCGTCAGAACCGTCCAGCTCGTCCCGCGTGCCAGAACGACAATCCAGCAAACCATCAGCGTCACGTTCAGCGTCATCAAACTGGCGCTGAGCGTGATCGGAAAACGTATCGAACTGCGTTTACGAAACGATCCAACCATGGGCACGCACTCAAGCCTTGAACATCACATCGCCCATCATAAACACAAAGACAATGACAGGCACATCTTCGGCAGCCTCCACGCCGATTTTCTGAGATTCTCCAATGGATTTTTTGATGATCCATGCAGCCATTCTTTGCGTTTGTTCCCTTCGTGCGGAATGAGCCCGTTGGATGGATTTCAGGGATGACCTAGAATCGCCGCGTTAGAGAACTGAGTGGCGGAGCGGTGGGAGCATGAAGTGATGAGCGCATTTGTTTTCCCGTTTTCCCTGAACTGACCGCACTGGCGAGACGAATTGACTTCGCTGAGCCGTATGAGACACACATCTGGGGAGAGCTCATGAGTTCTATCGATCACGCTGCCAAACTCCTGGGAATTGCCCTGTCAGACTTGGCCATTCACCTGGATTCCCGCCAGCTTGTGTCGGGTCTGCACCAGGCCGTGCAGCAGTCATCTCACCCCGAGGGGTGGCAAGACTGGTTTGTGGTCGCCTGCCCGGCGGCCCGGCTGAAGTGTCGGCCCATCACCGCGCGTCAGGACGAGATCGAAGAACTGGCCCGCGCTGGCGGTGTCATCGTCATTCGCCAGCCCGATGAGTGGGTCACCGTCAGCGCTGCAGGCGTCACCCAGGTCCGCAGCATCAATGCCGAGGGACAGCTGCGAAGTGATCGATCTCTGGCACAGTGCATCAGTGATCCCAGTGTCGAGGCAGTCCTGGTCGAGGGAGGTTTCCCCCGGAACTATGCGGACCATCCCCACCCCTCCCCCTGGCAACGCCTGCTGCACTTCCTGAGACCCGAATGGTCAGACATTTTCACCGTTCTGATCTACTCACTGATCATCGCCATCCTGACGCTGGCCACTCCTCTGGCGGTGGAGTCGCTGGTCAACACGGTCGCTTTCGGCCGTCTGGTTCAGCCGATTATCGTGCTGTCGGCAATCCTGTTCGGGTTCCTGGCCTTCTCTGCGGCATTGCGAGCATTACAGACATTCGTGGTGGAAATCGTTCAGCGAAGACTGTTCGCCCGGATGGCATCGGATCTGTCATGGCGTTTGCCGCGAGTCGACTACTCGACCGTGGAAAGCAGTAACACCCAGGAGCTCCTGAACCGTTTCTTCGATGTCGTGACGGTCCAGAAGGTCGTGTCGCAGTTCCTGCTCGATGGAATCAGTATCGTCCTGACCACGCTGATCGGCATGACCGTACTGGCGTTCTATCATCCGATGCTGCTGGCCTTCGACATGGTCCTGATCGTGGCCATCGGACTCATTCTGTTTGTGCTGGGATACGGAGCCGTCGGAACCAGCATCCGGGAATCGAAGTTCAAGTATTCCACCGCAGCCGTGCTGGAAGAGATCGCCCGCTGCAAGCTGTTGTTCAAAGGGGCGGGTGGTCCCGACTACGCGCTCTACCGCATTGACACCCAGGTCGCCGGTTACCTGGATGCGCGGAAACGCCACTTCCGAGTCCTGCTGCGTCAAACGCTGTCAGCCCTCATGCTGCAGGCTCTGGCGAGTACGGTCCTGCTGGCACTGGGAGGCTGGCTGGTCATCGTGGGCGAGCTGACGCTCGGTCAGCTGGTGGCGGCCGAGCTGATCGTATCAGTGATCGTTTCCTCGGTGGCGAAGTTCGGTAAGCATCTCGAATCGTTCTACGACCTGATGGCGTCGATCGACAAGCTCGGCTATCTGATGGACCTGCCGGTTGAGGAATCACAGGGGGCCGTGACCATTCCCACCGACCGCCCCTTTGAGTTGCGGTTCGGGGCACCGGATTCTCCATCTCAGTGGACAGTCTCCCCCGGGGAATGTGTTTCCGTCCGCGGCAGCGAACACGCGACCAAGGAGCTGTTTAACCAACTCTACGGACTGCAGTCGATCCAGTCGGGGACGGTTCGGATCTCTGATATCGACCTGCGCGATCTCCGTTCCGATCTGCTGCGGCGTGAGGTGTCACTGGTCCGCGATGTGGAAGTTCTCGAAGGCACGATCGCCGAGAACATCGTGATTGGTCGGATCGATATCTCAAACGAAGTGATCTGGGGCGCGATCCGAGCGGTGGGACTCGAGCAGCGAATCAACTCGCTACCGCTTGGGATTCGGGCACCGCTCAACATCGATGGCTCCCCCCTGACTCGCAGCGAAGTCATTCGGCTGATTTTCGCACGAGCGGTCGCCAATCGCCCCCGGCTGCTGCTGATCGATTCGGTTCTCGATTCGCTCAGTGACGCCGACATTGGCGCGTTGATTGCCTCGGATGCTCTTCACGATCCCGAACTGGCCGTGCTGCTGGTCACGGGGCGTGATCAGTTGCGAGCAGCGTGTGATCGTGAAGTCACACTGCCCACAGAATAAGTTCGAACGTGAGTCTGCGAAGTTCCGAGTCCATACTTGCGGCGAAAGTTCATCATGCTTCAGACAACGAATCCACGACAAGCCCCTCAACTGCCCCGTCCTCAGCTGCCCGCACTGCGTCTGGCCAAGAGTTCTCGATGGGCACACCTGATCGGGCGGGCGCTGCTGTTGCTACTCATCCTGGGCCTCGTCCTCGTCGCAGTCGCTCCCTGGCAGCAGACTGTCCCCGGCAAGGGAGATGTCATTGCCTTCGCCCAGCCCGACCGACAGCAGGTCGTTGAGGCTCCCATCAAGGGCCGCATCGTGTCCTGGGGAGAAGGGATTCAGGAGAACTCCCACGTCAGGCAAGGTCAGATCATCGCTCAGATCGAAGACCTCGACGCGAATTACCTCGATCGGCTCAAAGACCAGCTTCGACAGATGAATGACAAAGTCTCGGCGGCCCGCAGCGAACTTCAGGCCACCGAGCGACAACGGGAATCGGCCGAGGATGTCGTCCGCTCCTACGAGCGACAAGTCGACCTGATGATTACCGCTCGCGATCTGACGCTGTCGGCTGCCGACGAATTCGTGAAGGCGGCCGTCTCCAAATACGAATCCGAACAACAGAAAATCGTCGAAGCGGAGGCGTTACTTTCGCAGGAAGAAGCCGACTTCAATCGACAAAGCTCTCTCTTTGAGCAGAAGGTTGTCGCCGAGCAGAAGGTGCAACAGGCCAAACAGAAGTACCTTTCCGCCAAGGCCAAAGTCGAAGCAGCAAAAAGCAACGCCGAAGCGGCTCAAAGTGAGTACGAGGGCAAAAAGAAAGACCGCGATGCCAAAGCTCAGGAAGCCCAGAGCAAGGTCGATCAGGTCCGCGCCTACCTCGAAAAGTCACGCCAGGATGTCTCCAAGGTCGACAGCGATATCGCCAAAGCCGAGAAAGGCTACACCGAGGCCGAAAAGGAACTCATCGAAACCCAGATCAAAGTCGACCGTCAGGAAACCCAGATCGTCACAGCCCCTCGCGATGGTTTCATCTTGAGGATGATGGTCGCTCAAGGAGGACAGATGGTGAAAGAGGGCGACCCCCTCTGCATCATCGTGCCCGATACAGCCGATCGTGCAGTCCAACTCTGGGTGAAAGGGGTCGATGCCCCGCTCATTACGCCCGGCAACGATGTCCGCCTGCAGTTTGAAGGCTGGCCCGCGGTGCAGTTTACGGGGTGGCCCTCGGTGGCGGTCGGCACTTTTGGCGGAAAGGTGACAGCCATCGATGCCACTGACAATGGCATGGGAGAGTTCCGTGTTGTCATCCAACCCGACAAGACCGACATGGCCTGGCCCAATGAGCAGTACTTGCGTCAGGGAGTGCGGGCCAACGGGTTTATCCTGCTCAAACAGGTCCCCCTCTGGTACGAAATCTGGCGAAAGTTGAACGGTTTCCCACCCACCGTCGCCAAGCCGCAAACTAAAGACAAATCAGGCGACAAAGACAAAAAATAGCCGATTGCCGTCAGTCGAAACGAACATGCAACATGTATTCGGCGAATGACCAATGTCGACGCCGACCGTCGGAGAATGTTATTCGGGTCGATCTCAAGACGCCGAAGAATCAAGTGCGCTCCGAATTCGCACAGGATGTGCGATTCACCGGGGAGAGAACTGTCACGTTCACGGATGACTTTACTGCGACATGACGTCGAATCGCCTCATACCATTGATCCTGGGCATCTGCCTCGCCGGATGCTCCAGCATGCGGGAGCGGGTCGCTGCACTGCGTCCAGTCCCAGCTGAGGCTCCCGGTCCGTCAGAAACTTCCGAACCTTCCGAGACGCTCTCCGAGCCCGAGACGGTCTCCGAACATGAACCTGACACGGTTATCCCCGTGGAGTACGAGGAAACCATTGAAGATCCCGACGCGAGTTCTTCGGAACCCGCCATGGACGAAACCGTCTCCCCTGTTCCCCCCAGTGAGAGGGAACTGAATAACTTTGCCGAAAGTTCGGACCCGTCAAAGCTTCAACTCGATGCGGTCGTCTCGTCGGTCTATGCCAATTTCCCGCTCCTGGAAGCCGCTCGATTCCAGCGGAACGTAGCCAACGGCGAGATCCTCTCGGCGGAAGGTGCCTTCGACACCAAGTTCAAGTCATCGACCGAGAACCTTCCTCTCGGTTACTACGAAAACTATCGGCAGGCCCTCCTTCTGACCCAGCCGTTGTACGGCGGAGCGGAGGTTTACGGGGGATATCGTCTCGGGCGAGGACAATTCCAGCCGTGGTATCTGGAACGACAAACGAATGAGGGGGGGGAGTTCAAAACCGGTGTTCAGGTCCCCCTCGCCCGCAATCGAAACATCGACGAACGACGTGCCCAGTTGTGGAAGGCGACATATGCTCGGCAACGAACCGAGCCGGAAATCCAAAGCCAGCTGATCGACTTCGTCCGTGATGGATCGATCGTTTACTGGGACTGGGTCGCAGCGGGTAAGAAGCAATTGGTGGCCCGGCGTCTGCTGGAACTGGCCGTCGATCGTAACGAAGGCATCGTCGCTCGAGTCGAGGCGGGAGACCTCGATCCTCCCGACGCCGACGATAACCAGCGAATCATCGTATCCCGAGAAGCGAAAGTGATTGACGCGGGACGGAAGGTGCGGCAGTCAGCCGTCAAGCTGTCGCTGTTCTATCGGGATGATCTGGGGCGGCCTGTCATTCCCCCGGAGCAGTGGACCCCCGATTTCCCGGCACCGACCGAGATCCGCGAGGACCAGCTCTTCTCGGACATTACGCTCGCTCTCTCGCGGCGTCCTGAGATCCAGACGATTGATATCCTGCGTCGTGAGATCGATGTCGATTACGCGTCGGCTCAGAATGAATTCCGTCCTCAAGTCGATGCTCTGGTCTTCGGCTCACAAGATGTAGGAGCTCCGACCAGCATCAAGCGGGACAAGAGTCCCTTCGACCTGGAGGCCGGGATCTATGCCGATGTCCCGCTTCAACGTCGCAAGGCCCGCGGCAAGATGTCCTCGATTGAGGCCAAAGTCTCGCAGATCATCGCCAAACGCCAGATGGTCGAGAACAAGGTTACGGCAGAGGTCCAATCCGCACACGTTGGTCTGACCGCAGCCTGGGCTCGTGTCGCCAAGGCCCGCGAATCCCTCCGCCTCGCTCGCAAGATGGCCCGGATCGAACTCCAGAAATTCAACGCCGGCAGCTCGGACCTGCTGTCTGTCAACCTGCGTGAACAACAGGCTGCCGAGGCGGCGGAAACTGAGATCGACGCCTTGCTCGAGTATTTCCAGTCGAAGGCGATCTATCGCGCTGCCCTCGCCGAAGACAACGATTTCCGGTTCTAATCGAGCGACAGCACTCCGGCCTGACCGTTGCGTTGGGAACCTCGGTGGGGCAACATGGTGAGGCACGCAACCGCTGGACTTCCCGGCGGCGACACCACAAGCTCGATGGGAAATTGATATGGGCTCGGAACCAGAAGTCATGTACGGCGAACTTCATTTGGTCGGTACCGACCAGATCGGCAAGAAGTGGGGCTGGGTGTTCGGCATTGGCGTGATCCTGCTCCTGCTTGGGCTGGTGGCCCTGGGCTCGTCGGTCTTTGTCACGCTGACGACGATGGTCTTCATCGGCAGCCTGATGCTGATCGCCGGCGTGCTGCAGACGATTCACGCGATTGTGATGCGGACATGGAGCGGGTTCTTCCTCGACCTGCTGGCGGGTGTGCTCAACAGCGTCGTCGGACTGATGATCATCGCCCACCCCGGAGCCACAGCTGTCGCTCTGACGCTGATCATCGCGATCCTGCTGATCCTCGGTGGCGTGTTCCGCATTGTGGCCGGTTTCGCAGTGAGATATCAGAACCGCTGGTGGCTGATTCTGCACGGAGCGATTTCGCTACTGCTGGCCTACTCGATCCTGTCCGACTGGCCCATGTCGGGCCTGTGGGTCGTCGGGACCTTCGTCGGGATCGACCTGATCTTCAACGGCTGGTCCCTGATCATGCTGGGATTGCTGCTGAAGAAAGCAATTCCCAAGTCGGCTTAACTCTTGATCACGGCAGTCCAGAGGGATTGAACGACCGGGAGCAAACTGCTCCCGGCATCACCCCTCGTCGCCGCGGGCTTCCAGCACTGACAGGAAGGCCTTCTGCGGGATATCGACTTCACCGAACGACTTCATCCGCTTCTTGCCTTCCTTCTGCTTATCCAGCAGCTTCTTCTTGCGGCTGATGTCGCCGCCATAGCACTTGGCAGTCACGTCCTTACGCACGGCCGAGATCGTCTCGCGGGCAATCACCTTGCCTCCCAGTGCAGCCTGGATGGCGATTTCGAACTGGTGCTTCGAGATCTCTTCTTTCAACTTCTTGCATACGGCCCGACCGCGACGTTCGGCGGTGGAACGGTGCACGATCATGGCCAGAGCTTCGACCTTGTTCCCCTTCACGAGGATGTCCATCTTCACGAGATCGGCGTCACGGAAACCAATGACTTCATAGTTCATCGTGCCGTAGCCGCGCGTCACTGACTTCAGCTTGTCGTGCATGTCGTACACGATTTCGGCCAGCGGTAGTTCATAGACCAGCTGGGCCCGGTCGGAACCGAGGTACTCGGTCGTCTTATAGATCCCACGGCGGTCTTCGCACAGCTGCATCAGCGTGCCGATGCAGTGCGAGGGGATGATGAACTGCACCTTGGCGATTGGTTCGCGGAACTCTTTGATCTGACCGCTGTCTGGCACATCAACCGGGTTGTCGATTTTCTTAACTTCGTCGTTGTGGAACAGAAGTTCGTAGGTAACGTTCGGAGCTGTCTGGATGAGGTCGACTTCGGCCTCACGCTCCAGACGCTGCTGGATGACCTCCATGTGCAGCATACCGAGGAAGCCGCAGCGGAAGCCAAATCCGAGGGCATCGCTCGTCTCCGGAGCGAACGAGAAGCTGGCGTCGTTGAGGCTCAGTCGTTCGAGTTCCTCACGCAGGTGCTCAAACCCGGTGGTGTCGATGGGGTACATGCCGCAGTACACCATCTGTTGCGGTTCTTTGTATCCCTGCAGTGCCTTGGCGGTCGGACGAGCGGCGTGAGTGAGGGTATCTCCCACATGGATGTGCCGGATTTCCTTCACCCCGGTGATCACGTAACCGGCCTGTCCCGGCCCCAGTGATTCACACGGCACCATGTTAGGACGGAACTGACCGATCTCGATCACATCGTTGATCGAGCCGCCCTTCATGAACTTCACGCGGTCTCCCTTGCGGACCGTCCCCTCCTGCACGCGGATGTATGTCACGACACCGCGGTAGTAGTCGTACTTGCTATCGAAGATCAGGCACTTGAGCGGTGCGTCAGCTTCCCCCTTCGGCGGAGGAATGCGTTCGATGATCGCGCGGAAGCATTCTTCGATCCCGATCCCCTGTTTCGCACTGACCCGCAGTGCATCGCTGGCATCGAGTCCGACGACCCGCTCGATTTCCTCGCACACTTCCGGGATACGCGTCACCGGCAGGTCGATCTTGTTGATGACCGGGATGATTTCGAGGTTGGCCTCGATCGCCAGGTACGCATTGGCGACCGTCTGGGCCTGCACTCCCTGGAAGGCATCGACGACGAGCAAGGCCCCTTCACACGCCGCCAGACTGCGCGACACTTCGTACTGGAAGTCGACATGCCCGGGGGTATCGATGAAGTTGATTTCGTAGGTCAGCCCGTCGAGGGTGTAATTGATTGCCACCGCCCGGGCCTTGATCGTGATCCCACGCTCGCGCTCGATCTCCAGGTCATCCAGCAGCTGTTCCTGAAACTCGCGCTGAGTGATGGTTCCCGATTTCAACAACAGCTGGTCCGCGAGCGTACTCTTGCCGTGGTCGATGTGGGCAACGATCGAGAAGTTACGAATGAGCTTCGTGTCCATGACACAACAATCGATGATCAAAAAGGTTACGGTGAATCCACCTGTCCGTGCCGATCGCTGGTGAATTCGGTGAACCCGTAGTATAGCGTCCGGCAGCAAATCGAGGAGACTGCTTGAACACGAGACCGCGGAAACGCCGCCAGCCCCCTGTTGCCCCCTCCTGATAACTCTTCCCCGCCCCACCCTCCGTATCAGAACTGGAGGGAGGGGATACCCGCGCGTGCTCTTCCGGGCTGTAACGGAAAGAACCGCAGAAGGCACGGAGAACACGGCAAGGGTGCGACGGAAATTGCCCATGCCTTCCTTCGTTTCCTTGCTTTTCTCCTGTTCATAATTCCTCTTCTGCCTTGTCAGTCACTCCCGACATCATCTGTTCAGCAGGAATGGAACAGGAGGCAAGCAAGGAAAGCAAGATGTCGGATCGCGAGGGGAGCCATGCGTGGGGGGCGGCGATTGTTGATGACGCGGGGCGAGGGCCGACGGTCGCAGCCACGTTCGATCAGGCGTTCCCCTCCGGTCTGTTGGAGTGGCGATGGGACTTCAGTAAGCTGATCGGTTCGAGTAGTTACGCCGTGTTCAATCTTTGGAGACACCCGATGGCTCGCCCGATTTTCTCACTGTTATGCGGCTTGGTCGCCGGCACGATGCTTCTATCCCAGGCTAACGCCGGAGAGGTCACCCTGGAGCAGGGCCCAAATTCGGTCGTCATTCGCATCGACGGGGAAGTCTTTACCACCTTGCACACGTCCAAGGAATGGAAGAAGCCGTTCTTCTATCCCGTGACAGCTGCGGGTGGGATCGAGCAGCTGGCCAAGGATGTCAAAGAACCGAGCGGCGAGGCGGGGCTACCAGGCAGCCGCGTGCTGATCTGCAGCGAAACGGCGGTCCTTCTGGTCGAAGGCAAGGAGCAAGTGGGACTGCTGGCACTCGATGAGGAAGTCGAAGTCCGGGAAGTGAAGCGCCCATGGCTGTACGTGCCCGAGAAGAAGGGCTGGGTCCATGAGCGGGACGTGGCTCCACTGGGCAGCACGGTGACCCGTGTGATCCAGAAGACCCCGATGGGCGGACTCGATAAGAACGCCCCCCTGTACTACGACCACCCGCACCACAAGGGGATCTGGTTTACGATCGATGAAGTCAACGATGTTCGCTTCTGGGCGGAAAAAGGCATCATTCGCAACGAGTCGGTCAAGATCAACGAGCCCAAGGGGGAGTCGGCCAGCCTGACCCTCGTGAACCACTGGCTCGACAAAGACGACTCACCGCTCCTCAAGGAAACGACGCATGTCCGCATCCTGGCCGACCGGACGCTAGCCTATGACTTCGAGCTGACAGCTGTATCGAAGCCGGTGACATTCAATGACACCAAGGAAGGCTTCTTCGGAATCCGCCTGCCCAACAGCATGCGGGAAAACTCGGGCGGTGGGCCGGTCGTGAATGCCGAAGGATTGCAGACCACCGCCAACTGCTGGGGCAAGCCGAGCCTGTGGGTGGATTACGCCGGCCCCGTCGGTAAGCGGAAGCTGGCCGTGACGATCTTCGATCATCCCGACGCCTTCAAGAAATCCCGCTACCATGTCCGTGACTACGGTCTGTTCTCCGTGAGTCCGTTCGGTGACAAGGCCTACACCAATGGAGTGGAACCCGAGGCACCGCTGACCCTCGAACCCGGCAAGTCGGTCAACCTGCGATACGGACTGCATGTCCGTGAATACACTGGCAACGCCGACGCCGCGGGGGCTGCTTACAAAAAGTACCTGGCATCTCCCCGCTAAGCGACTGGGACAGAACGGGCAAACAAGAGCCGAACACATCGACTCACGATCACGTGAGTCATGCCGTTCGGCTTTCTTTGTTCAGCGAGCGGCAGACGTCAGTCTGTCGTGAATCTGCATTCGCCAGTCGCTATCAACCGAACAGTAAATCGGCCCTCGATCAGCGGTCCCTAACCACAATTACTTTTCGGTCTCTTGTATCAACAGACTCACGACCGACGCTCACCGGGGTCAGGCGTCGTAGGCGTTGGCCAGAAACGGCACGACCAGGTCCTTCAGCTTCGGCAGTTCCGAGTCGATCAGGAATGCATCGTGACCGTGCGGGCTGGGAAGCTCGGCGAAGGTCACGTGGCGTTTGGCCTGTAGCAGGGCATGCACCAGCTGTTTGCTTTGCGAGGTCGG
>CANJZR010000078.1 GCA_947479075.1 Planctomycetaceae bacterium | reverse complement strand
TGGAAAGTTTGACGGAAGCCATCACCAGGGAAGCTTCTCCCGAGCCGTTGTTCATTCGAGGCGAGATATTGAGTCGAATGAAGCGGTATGAGGAAGCGGTCGCCGACTTGAGTCTCGCACTGCAAATGGATCCTTCCAACCCATTCTTTTATCAGTCTCGCGGACAAACATTGACCGAACTGGGCCGCTATCAAGAGGCCCTCAGGGATTGCAACAGGGCGCTCGAACTACAACCGAATTTTCTTAAGGCGCTGATGTCACGCGGCGGGGTCTTCGCTGCGTTGAAGCTACCGGAGGAGGCAATTCGCGAATACTCCAAGGTCGTCGCCTTGTCACCCGACTACGCAGAGGCTTATCGACAGCGGTCGAGGGCGGAAGTGTCTCTCGGTCGGTTGGAACAGGCTCGGACCGATCTGGACACTTACGAACGGCTCACGAATCAATCCGTCCCGGAACTGCGCCAACAGATTCTTGAGGGACTGTCGGGAGCATCCGGCGACCAGTAAGTGGTTAACCCGGACGCCGCCTTAGGCGTCAAGGGGCCCAGACATGTAGTAAGTGGATGATATAGGGTTCCACTGCACGCTGCTTGGGTGTGGGTGATTGTGATATGCTTTGTCGACACCTGTATTGCATGTTGAGGTTTACTATGCACTCTTCAGAAGTCGTCTCGCAGAAACCTCATTATTCGCGATTACGTTGGTTCACTGTGATCGCCCTCTCCTGCTCAGCAGCTGTGTATGTTTACTTGCAGTCTCCTGAACCGACTTGGGTTTCGGAAGAGATTCCGGGTGGTTCGAAACCAGTCGGTTTTACATCAGATGAACTGCTGATCTCGTTGGATTCTGCGGAAAATGTGGCCGACAAATCACGGCTCCGGATTCGAGAAGCAGCCACAGGAAAAGTGGTGCAGGAGCATGTTCTGGGGGAGCCGGTGAACGACTTCGCCGAGCTTACCCCGGACCAGGAATGGGTCATCCTCAGAACGCCCAATGGGCTCATGCTGACGAATAAACAGCATCTGAAGGTTGTTTCCTGGAGAACCGGGCTAACTCGCTGTCCACCAATCCCAGTTGACTACGTCAACCCGTCAGTCATGAGTCATGATGGTCGGTACAAGTTGATCTATTTTGATCAACAGAAGCCAAATTCGAACATGAACTGCAGCATTGTCGATCTGACAACCGGCAAGGTGCTCTATCCCATAACTGCTCGTCATGTGTTGTTCTCACCGGATGTCTCACAGTGGGTCGCAATCGAGAAAGAGAACGACCAGCGGAGATTGGTCTTTCATGCGATTGAAGATGGGCGTGAGGTCGGACGATCTGCACCGTTGGAAATTGCTGGCAGCAAGAAACTGGGACTGGATCGATGGACAGGCGATCGACTGGCCATTGAGGCCGATTTTTATCCGACTCCTGGAGAGGACATCTACGATCGTCGGGTTTGGTCATTTCATTTAGAGGGAACTCAATTGTCGGATATGCGAGCTGAGCCAGCTTATAGCGGTCGTTTTGATAACCCCGGGGAAACACAAACATGGTGGGATGCCGGTGAGGGGTGGGCCGCACGACATAGTTACTCAAGAGTCGGTAAACACTTTTTTGCGGACGCGTGGAATGGCCTCATCTCGCGATTGTCATTTTTCAACTTGCCGCACTGGCCTTCGGCCTTCCTCTACCAATGGCAGCTGATTTCACCAGAATCGGGGAGGCCGCTCTCTCCCAAGTTCTACTCGTCTTCTGGCCAGCTTTTAGTTTCCAAAGACGCTCGGTGGTTGGCGGATGGTGGCAAATCATTGCGGGTCTGGAGTCTTTCCCCAGCCATGATGTGGAAGAAAGTGTTTTGGATGCTATTCGCAGCTGCGATTCCGTGGACGCTGATGATTCGCCTTCCATCGAAACGCAGGGGCACACCAAGTGTGCAGTCGGTGCTTTAGGCATCAGGGGCGAAGCACAAGAGCGACGACGCTCAACCCGCTCTCCACGATTGTGGACGGCGGAATACCACAGACTTCGTCATACAGGCCTGCCTGCTTCTCATGGTCGCTGTCAGCGCCGTGTCTGTCTTGGTTCGGAGTATCCAAGCCACAGAAAGGATATTACCGCAGAGGGCCGCCGAGGATCGCAGAGGAAAGAGGAGGACGCTTACAGCCTAATCCTCTGCGTCACTCCGCGGCCCTCTGAGGTGATTCCACTTTGTCTGGGATTACGGTCTCGTTGTCGGACTCTCTCCATCAAGTCGACTCGTGAAGAGATGGGGGCGTCGATGTGCTCTATACTCCGGGCGCTGACGCTTCCGGCTCTCTGGGGCAGCGGGTGGTCGAGTGTTGGTCAGAGGGGCACTCCATGTCCGGGAATCCCCCGCGATGTGCTTGCGGCGTGTTTCTTGAGTGCGTAATCTGATCCCATACGAATCATCGTGGCCGAACGCTCCGGTCGTGGTGGGTTCCGAATCTGGTTACCCATCCACCTCATGCATGAGGGGGCCGTTATGGCATCTGGAGCGATTCCGTCTGGTGATAGCCGGGATATGGGCACCGCCTCGCTGGCGGGGCGAAACGCACTCGATATCGCCGTCATCCGCAGCTTGAGTCAGCGTTCTGACCTGCAGGGGTTGATCCGGGTTGGGGCTCATCTGGCGGTAATGCTGACGACGGGGTATCTCGTTTATCGAGTGCAGTCGAACTGGTATCTGCTGATTCCCGCGATGATCGCCCACGGGTTTACGCTCGTCACGATGTTCGCCCCGATGCACGAATGCGTGCATCGCACGGCGTTCGACTCCCGGTGGTTGAACGAAACGTTCGGCTGGCTGGCTGGATTGCTGAGCTTCTACAACTTCACCTACTACCGGCTCTACCACACCTGGCACCATCGATACACCCAGGACGCCGAACGCGACCCCGAGCTGATGACGCCCAAACCTAGCACGATGTGGGAATACTTCGTCGAGATCAGCGGGCTGTCGTTCTGGCTCTATCGCCCCCTGCTCTTCTTCAAGATGGCCACGGGGCAGACGCAAGCCTGGGCCTTCGTGCCCGACAGTGCCAAGGCCCGAATCGCCATCTCCGCGTCCGCCCAGCTGGCAGTCTACGTGGCTGCCCTCATCTCCATCGCGATGGGGTACAAGTTTGCCCTGTACGAGTTCTTCCTCCCGGCCATCCTGGCCCAGCCACTGCTGCGAGCGATCCTGATCACCGAGCATACGGGCTGCAGCCACGACGAGAACGGCCTGACCAACACTCGCACAACTCTGGCCAGCTTTCCGATCCGATTGTTGATGTGGAACATGCCGTACCATACGGAGCATCATCTCTACCCGTCGATTCCATTTCACCACCTGCCCGAGGCCCATCGGGAACTCAAAGCCCGGTTGGCTCATCTGGCTCCCGATTACCTCTCGACCAACTGCGAGATTGTGAAGGCTCTCGGTTCAGTGAAGAGTGAGCCCATCCAGTGAGTGATCCGCTGGGGAGCGCCGGTCGATTTATTCTGCGAGACTTCGCCCTGCAGGCAGGCGGAGTCCTGCCCGAAGCTCATTTGGTCTACCAGACCTATGGGACGCTGAACGCCGATCGATCGAATGTGATCCTCTATCCGACCTCGTACGGGGCACAGCATCCCGACATTGAGTGGCTGGTCGGACCGGGGAAGATCCTCGACTCGTCGAAGTATTTTGTCGTGATCCCGAATATGTTCGGGAATGGCTTTTCGTCTTCGCCAAGCAATCTCTCTGCGGTCGTCCTGGGAGGAGCCCCGCCCGTCTTCACGCATGTCGATAACGTGACAGCACAGAAGAGAATGCTGAAGGAAGTATTCGGCATCGAGAAGCTGGCGCTGGCGTACGGCTGGTCGATGGGTGCTCAGCAGGCCCTGCATTGGGGAGCGATGTTCCCGGATTGTGTGGAGCGAATCGCGGCTGTCTGCGGAACAGCTCGGACCACGCCGCATAACGTGGTCTTCCTGGAGGGGCTGCGGGCGGTTCTGACGACCGATCCCCACTGGGATGGCCAGCGCTTTACCGCCAAACCTGAGCGTGGTCTCAAAGCCTTCGGCCGCGTCTATGCCGGGTGGGCATTGTCGCAGGCCTTCTATCGCGAGCACCTCTATCTCACATTGGGGTACACGTCGCTGGAGGACTTCCTGGTCCGGGACTGGGAGGCCAGCTTCCTGCGCCGCGATCCGATGAATCTGCTGTCGATGCTGGAAACGTGGATTCGCTCCGACATCAGCAACAACGACCTCTACCGTGGCGATCTGCACGCGTCCCTCGGTGAGATCCGGGCCAAGACCTATATCATTCCCAGCCAGACCGATCTGTACTTTACCCCGGACGATTGTCTCCGCGAGGCGAAGCAGATCCCGCAGGCTGAATTCCGACCGATTCCCACTATCTGGGGACATCGGGCGGGCAATCCTTCAAGACACCCCGAGGACCAACAATTCCTCACCCAAACCATCGCTGATCTGTTGAGCGCCCAGCAGTCCCGGCCAGACTCTTAGTCGAAAGACGATCTCCATGTCGTTGCAACGGCGAGCCGAAGAACTCGGCATTCGTTATTTTTTGATTTCGTACACAGATCTGTTCGGTGTCTCGCGAGCCAAGCTCGTTCCGGCGTCAGCGATTGATGAGATCAGCAAGGCGGGAGCTTCGTTCGCGGGCTTTGCCACATGGCTCGACCTGACACCGGCCGACCCCGATGTCTTCGCGGTTCCCGATCCAGGCAGTCTGATCCAGCTGCCGTGGAAGCCCGAGGTCGGCTGGCTGGCAGCTGATCCGTGGATGAATGGGAAGCCGATCGCCCATGCTCCGCGAAACGTTCTCAAGTCCTCGCTCGCTCGCGCAGCTGCGAAGGGGTACGAGATGCGGACCGGCGTGGAGTGCGAGTTCTTCCTGCTGACGCCAGACGGCCTAGCGATCTCGGACCCTCGCGATACGCAGTCGAAGCCGTGCTATGATCAAATGGCTCTGATGCGGCGATATGACCTCATCGCGGAGATCTGTGACGCGATTGAGTTGCTCGGCTGGGAGCCGTACCAGAACGACCATGAGGATGCGAACGGTCAGTTCGAGATTAACTGGAAATACGCCGAAGCCCTGAAGACCGCCGACCGCATGACGTTCTTCAAGTACCTGGTCAAGACACTGGCGGAGAAGCATGGGTTGCGTGCGACATTCATGCCCAAGCCATTCTCCAATCTGACCGGTAACGGGTGTCATGTCCACGCCTCGGTCTGGGACCGGGAGACTGGCAAGAATCTCTTTGTCGGGAACGACGAACTCGGCATGTCGCCGCTCTCGTATCACTTTCTGGGAGGGATGCTGCACTCTGCCGAGGGGATGTGTGCGATCACCAATCCGACGGTCAATTCCTATCGCCGTATTCGAGCTGCCACGACAACTTCGGGGGCGACGTGGTCGCCGAACACGATCACCTATGGCGGGAACAACCGCACTCACATGATCCGGATTCCCGATGCCGGACGGATTGAGCTGCGGCTCTCCGACGGGGCCGCGAATGCCTATCTGATGCCCGCAGCTGTGCTGGAAGCGGGACTGGATGGGATCGAGAATCGTCGAGATCCGGGCCGACCTCTCGACGAGAACGTGTACGAGAAACCACAACTGACCAGCCAACACAAGCTCCCGGAGAACCTGCTCGACGCCCTGCGGAACTTCGAGAAGTGTTCAGTGCTGCGGCAGGGACTTGGTGAAGAGTTTGCCACCGCCTACCTGAAGCTGAAGCAGGCTGAGTGGCGGGACTACAACAGCCATGTCTCGGCCTGGGAGAAGGACCGAACGCTCGATTGTTAAGAGAGCCCAGGAGTCGTTTCAGCGACACTGCGCCAGACCTCTGCGCTCCCTATACACCAACCCGAAGCGTCAGCGAGGGCGAGCAGATTTGGACAATTCCACAGCATCGAGCAGGTTCAGAATTTACCGTCCTCTCAACAAGAACAGACAGGAATGTCTGTTCCACTGGAGTGAAGAAGTGGGACAGACATTCCTGTCTGTCTTGCCACCAGAAGAATTCCGACTCCCAGATCAGAACCGTGAGGCAGTCACGACGGGCTCACGCGATTGAGAACTCTGGCTCAGCTGGTTCGTCCATTCGCCGAGGTGTCGCCGACTGATCAGTATTTCCCGATAGATCTCCCCCGGTTGCATGTCGGTGAACGGGACGTGACAATACCCCGCTTGGCCCAGCGCTGGGAGCGAGAACTCCCGCCGGATGGGCGAACATATCAGACGGGACGGGCGAATTGATGACTCGAACAGGCTACCGCACAGTGCGACCTTTCCTGGCCGCTGCGGTGCTCTTCTTCGTCGGTTCGATCGGTCAGGCTGCTGATGGAGTGGGTGCCACCAGCCAGTCTTCGCCAGTCATCCACCAGCATGTTCTGCAGCCGGAGCATTATCAAACGGCGATCATCTATGGCATCGCCATAGTCATGGCCTCCGTCTTTGGGGGAGTTCTGCCCAAGCTGGTGAAGCTGACCCATGGTCGGCTGCAGGTGTTGATCAGCTTTGTCGGCGGACTGATGCTGGGGATCAGCGTATTTCATCTGCTGCCGCATGCGATGGTGGAGCTGGGAGGGCAGAAGATCGATGCCGCGATGGTCGCCCTGATGTGCGGCATGCTGTCGATGTTTCTGCTGTTGCGGATGTTTCACTTCCATGACCACGGTCCCGCGGAAGTCCACGATCCACACGATCATGACCACGACCACGACGGGAACTGCGGTCCCGCGATTGTACCCATCGAGCTGGCCTATGCGGGAGTGACGGAGGCGCCAGTGGCCCATGTGGCTTCAGCTCCTGCGGGACACTCACACGGCAGCCATCGGGAACTCAGCTGGATGGGAGTCTGCTTCGGTCTGTCGGTTCACTCACTGCTGGATGGCATGGCACTGGGAGCTAGCATCCAGGCGGGGGCTGCGCATTCCATGAGTACCCGCTGGATCGGCTTTGGAACCTTTCTGGCCATTCTGCTTCATAAACCGCTCGACTCTGTGTCGATTGCCGTGCTGATGCGGGAGGGGAAGTGCCCGTCGAACTGGCGTCTGGCTGTGAACCTGGCCTATTCGCTCATGTGTCCGTTGGGTGCGATTGTGTTCCTGCTCGGGTTCTCGAAGTGGACGGGGCAGCACCCCGAGTTTGTGGGGTATACCCTGGCGTTTGCAGCTGGGGTGTTCCTGTGTATCTCGCTCGGTGACCTGCTCCCTGAAATGGAGTTCCACTCGCATCATCGGGTTCAGCTCACAGCCGCGCTGCTGGCAGGGATCCTGACCGCATGGTTCATTCGATACGCGGAGGGTGACGCCGCTCACATGGTGAAAAACACCGTACAGCAGCTGTCTCCGTGAGTTCCGTGTTTTCTCTATCAGTCGGAATTAACTCTCGCCAGATCGGGTTCATGCCCTCTGATCCAGCTCAAAACGGGTGAGGTCGCAACGGTCGTGGTGATCGCCATGAGGACCATCATCGCGAACAGAGTTGGCGAGATCACTCCCAGATCGAGGCCGATGTTCAGCACGATCAGCTCCATCAGACCCCGGGTGTTCATCAGGATGCCGAGCGATGCTGACATGCTGGAATCGAGGCCCGACAACCGCGCCGCGACCCACGTTCCACCAAACTTTCCGAGTGTGGCCACGGCGATGATGATCACGCACACCAGCCACTGCTGCGGCCCACTGACCAGTCCGATCTCGGTCCGCATCCCAGTGAAGGCGAAGAACGCCGGGAGAAAGAGGATCGTAACGATCTCCTCCAGCTTGTTACGCATGACTCGGGCAATCGCACTGTGATGTGGAATCACCGCTCCCAACAGAAACGCACCGAAGATCGCGTGAATGCCGATCGCCTCGGTTACCAGGGCCGAGACTAGAAGAGCGATGATGACCCAGGCAATCACGGCTGACGAAACGGTCGACTCGTCAGTGCTATCAAGCCATCGACGTGTGAGCGGCCGCACGAGAAGAAACATAAACGCGATATACCCCACCGCCAATCCGATGGTCATGACAGCTGCAGTCAGGTTGGACTGAGCCACGCCGACGACGAAGGCCAGCAGACACCACGCGGTCACGTCATCAGCTGCGGCACACCCGAGAGCCAATGTTCCCAGTTCGGTCCGTTCCATCCCCCGGTCAGTCAGGATGCGGGCCAGCACGGGAAACGCCGTGATGGCCATGGCCACGCCCATGAAAAGAGCGAAGCTGGTGAACGAGACATTGGCGGGTGCCAGACTCGGGTAGAGCCACAGGGCCAGTATCGCTCCCAGTAGAAACGGCGCCACGATGCTGGCATGAGAGATCGCAACAGTGGAGTGAGCTTTCGATTTCAGGTGGTCGGGGTTCAGATCGAGCCCCACCAGGAACATGTAAAGGATCACTCCCAGCTGGGCGATGACTCCGAGCAGCGGAGCGACCGAGGTCGGCAGCACAAAGTGCATCGCGTCAGGCGAGATGCGACCGAGCAACGAGTGCCCCAGCAGAATCCCGGCGATGACTTCGCCAATCACGCGCGGTTGGCCGCACCACTGCAGGACCGTGCCCAGACACCGACCAGCCACGATGATCGCCAGCAATGCTCCCAGCAGATGCGGGAGGGTGTCAACCTTAACGGGTGGCTTGGCCTGCGGGATGGAGCGAAGGGCAGAAGCAGACGCCCCCGCCATCATGCTCTCCCCTGCCATGCGGATCAGGAGAAAGCCCCCCACCGTCGCCGCGATCATCAGTGCATAGACTGACAACAGGCTCCAGAACCTCCGCGAGCTTTCCAGTCGCGTATTGCCCAGCACCTGATTCATGGCGTGTCGGTCTCCTGGCGTGGCGATCACCTCGTTTGATTCTTGGGACAAGGTTAGGAATTACGGCTTCGGGCCGTCCGGAAGGAACAGCTCATTGGACTTGGTGGCGGCGACTTCGACGGGAGTCCCGGAATCCCAGCGTTTGGGAACCGACTTGGTCTCCGAATACAGCGACTCCATCGGTTCCCAGACTTCGTCCACTTTGTCGGTGAACAAGTCCCCGATCAGCAGATCGGTCACCCGGCCAGTCAGGTGTGGATAGTTCTTGACGAATTTCCCAAAGCTGAATCCGTCGTAGTACTCACAAACCAGCCGACGCATGCGGTCAATGCCACGGTTCAGGGCATCGCCCCATTTGCCGAGGTGTTCGCCGGAGGTATCGCCGATCTGCAGCCCCTCGTTGATGGCATCAGCGGCCATCTCACCCGACTTCAGAGCGAGCAGAACGCCCGATGAATAGAGCGGGTCGAGAAAGCCAAAAGCGTCGCCGATCGTGACCCAGCCCGGGCCCGCCCAGCGGGTCGCTCGATAGGAATAGTCCTTTGTCGCAAAGTAGCCGGTGACGCGTTTGGCCGATGCGATGCGTTCCTGGACTGCCGGACATTTCTCGACCTCTTCCAGATAGGTCTGTTCGTGCGAGCCGCGGCCTTTGAATAGATAGTCGAACGGTGCCACGACACCGAGGCTGATGCGGTTGTCGTGCAGCGGGATGTACCAGAACCATCCTTCTTTGTTGGGAGTCTGGATCACGATCGTGGCTCCTTCATCGCGTCCGACATCGCGGTAGGCTCCTTCCCAGTAGGTCCAGATCGCGCCCTTGTTCAGGATGGGGTCCCAGACCCGCAGCTTGAATTTGTTCTGAAGCAACCCGCTCTGCCCGCTGGCATCGACGACGACTTTGGCCCGCATCTCGTGATGCGAGCCGTCGGCGGCCTGATACTTGATACCGGTGGCTCGCTCGCCATCAAACATCACATCCAGCACGCGGACGCCTTCATGAGCCGTGACGCCATGCTCACGGGCGTTCTCCAGCATCATCTGGTCGAACTCACTCCGCACAACCTGCCACGTCTGAGAGCACTCGTGCGGCTTATTGTCCGAGAAGTAGAACGGAGCCGACAGCTTCCCGGTCGAATTCACAAATTGCACACTGTGCTTTTTGACGAACTGACTCTTCTTCATCTTGGGCAGCATGTTGAGTCGTTCCAGCACCCAGTAGGTTTCAGGAATCAACGACTCGCCGATGTGAAATCGAGGGAACTTTTCCCGTTCGAAGAGCTGGACCCGGTGCCCTTTTTGAGCAATCAGTGTGGAGGCCGTGGCCCCGGCAGGTCCGCCTCCAATGACGATGACATCCGTTTCAGCAGGAAATGTTGACATGGCAGGGACCCTTTCGGATGGGGCAAAGAGTGTGAATTGTCTCGCGAAGCAAATTCACCTTGAAACGATAGACGTGAGAACAAGTGTTGTCAAGACGGCGAATGAGCTGTCGCGTCACACTTTCTGGAGTTTGCGTGCGGTATCCGGACAGTCGGGCAAGTTCCGCCGACATGGAACAGTGCTCTAAATTCGGTTGTAAATTGTCTCCGGGAGCAGGCGGAGGACCCACGCGATGAACCGCCACCGGCGGGTGACATAGACGTGAGATCGTTTCTGGTCGATCGCGGTCAGGATTTGTGACGAGGCTTTGGCGACGGGAGCCACCCAGAAGAGCCCTTCCCCCTTGGCCATCGCCGTATCGACGAACCCCGGTTGCACTTCGAGAACAGTGATGGGGAGTCGGGCCTTGGCGAAGCGGTGGCGGAGTGCGGCCAGATAACTAGAGACGAACGCTTTGCTGGCTCCATAGGCGGGAGCTGCTCCGTTCCCTCGAATTGCAGCGATCGATGAGATCCCGACCAGCTGCCCTGCACCTCGGGCCGTCAGATGAGCGATGGCGACATTCGCCATCGCCGCGAAACCCATGACGTTCGTCGCAAGAGTTTCTTGCTCTTTCTCCCAAACAAGTTCGGGATTCAAGTGCCCGGTTCCCGCCGAAATAATAAACAGCTCGACGTCACCGAGCTCTGCAATCAATCCCTCTAACTCGCGGATGGCCATCTCAGTGTCCGACACGTCGATGGCCCGAATTACGCATCGTGTCGGGAGTGTCGAAGCCAGC
>CANJZR010000077.1 GCA_947479075.1 Planctomycetaceae bacterium | reverse complement strand
TCATGCATATCTGCCGTTCGCAGCTTCTCGGGCTCGCGGACCAGATCAGCGGGTGGTGTCGGTTTATGAGTTTCCCGAGGCACCATCTTCGCCGTCTGACAGTCCCAGTAATTCCAGCTGTCGGCTTCCACCCGCAGGAGAGCGATTTGTGGGTCTTCCAGGCCGAGTGGAAACCACCCATTCAGTGTGGGGCTCCACAACTCTTCGATCTTGTCTCGGTCGAGGACGACCGTCGCACGTCCGGAAACGGTGACATAACGATTCTCGACCGAATCCGCGTACGTCACGTTCACTTGCTGTTCCTGCTCGACCTCGACAACTTTCGGCGAGTCCAGGGAAGTAAAGAACCAGAGCACGCCATCGAACTCGGCATCCTGGGCGGCCATCGGTCTGCTATGCAATGAGCCGTCCGGGCGAATCGTGGTCAACATGGCCACCTTGATGCCTTGAATCATCCGCGTGATGAGTTGAGTTTCTTGATGTGTCGTGGCGGTCATATCATTTCCTTCTTGGGTGCTTCTGGATCGCTACTGTCTGGTTTTCGACCCGGAGTACTGGTCAGATAGTCCATGAGCAATGGCGCGGCACGTGAGGCCATATCACTCGCGATCCCGATGAATGCTCCTACAGCGGCCATTCTCATCTGGTCCCAGGCTGAGTTTGTGACGCTGGTCTCCGGGGCTGTTCGAGCGGAGTTGGCGATTGCATTCGTGTGCGTGTTCGAGGTGCCGTTGCGATGTTCGGGGTCGACAACTGCGGCAGATGCTGGAGGTGTGAGAGCGGCTGAGTTGTCAGTCGGTTCAATGGATGCAAATGCTTTCGTGGCGAGATAGCCAATTGCAGCTGCCCCACCCACAACCAACCACGGATGCGAACCGGTGATGCGTTGGAGATCAAATGTGTTCCGTACCGACATCACGGCGTCTTGAACTGCCTCCACGGTCGCCGTGACAGCTGTGCTGGCAGATTGCACAGTCCCCGCCACTTGAAGCTCCAGAGACTCCAGCTTGTCGGTGAGCTGTGATCTGGTGACTTCCATTTGATCCCGGATCTCTTCTGTCGTGTCGATCATGGTAGAGCATTCTGTACGTTAAGGGGTGGTCGAACCCTTGGAATAGGAGCGGAGTTTCATCTCTGCCCGCCCCATCCACAGCAGCAGGCCTCCGATGGGGGCGAGTATCCCCGCAACAACGGCATGGCAGGCCCAAAGAGGAAGCGATGCTGGATCTGTGGATGTGGGAGAGGTACTCCAGTGCAGCAGCTGCGATAGACCTAAACAGGCCACGACAGCTGATGTCAGCCAGACACCCACGCCGACGGCGCAGAGAACCACTGCTCTTATGTAGCGTCGGGCATCAATCTCGATCTCTTGGCGGATCAAATGGAACTGCTGATCGACAAGGTGTTGTAGATCGCCCAGGATGCCGCCCATCAGTTCAGCGGTACTCTGCCCACGCGGAGATTCAGTGTCAGTCGACAAGGCTTAGCTCCTGATTTTACGAGCCACGAACCAACCGATTCCGAGCGCGATGAGGATGCTGGGAATTGGGTTTCTCCGGATCAACTGCGCCATGTCTTCTGCCATACCGCTGAGCTTGGCGTCCTCGATGTACTGACCTCCGTCGTGGACCGTTTTCGCGACCGACTGAGAGGCAGTGCCCATCATTCCGGATTGAGGCGAGTTCTGACTGAGCTTGTCTCCCAGCCCTTTGATGCCAGCTCCTGCACTAGCGGTCATGTCATCGGCCTTCTGGCCAACTCGATTCACCGCATTGCTGGCCATCGATCCGACCGCACAACCAGCCTCACTGGCCAATTCTCCAATGGCGCTGGCTGCCTGACCGGCTTTTTCGCTGACATTGGCAGTGACCTCTTCGAACTTGTTGTCGAGGGATTCTGTGATTGAACGCGACATGTCTGTATTCCTGCTGGTGGTTGAGAATGGAGTCGTTGGAAGTCCGACGCGGATGTCGTCGGGGAGATGTTGTGATTGGCGGGCTGTCGGTGAGACACTGGATGGTCAGCTCCAGAAACGGAAAAAGCCGACGTGATGAATCCCCTTTCGATCAGGGAACTCACCACGTCGGCTTACAGATGTTCTCGCCTTCCAGGACGCCCCGGAATGCAATCACTCTTGTCATCCGAATCTGTCACCGAGCCTGCCGATTCCTGCGACCAGCCCGCGACGTCCTCATCGTACGCTGGCTCAGGGGAATAGATAGCGGTAATCCAAGCTCTTTATCGGATTCCCAGTGTTGATCGAATTCTTGATCGTGAGCCATTTTCCCGCGTTAAATCGACAAACAGGGTGAATAGAGTGGCCCGACAAGTCCACAACACCTCAACTAATAAAATAATCGGCATCGATGTCCTGGGCATGAAGGCACGCGGTCCGGAAAATCTGTATCGAGATGTCATCGAGACTCCTTTGAACTTATACATTGTTTAGATTGTGAAGAAGCACATGTGAACACGCCGCAGAGGTCTTGTCACCGAAAAGTTGCAGAATGGGATTGGGGCATTCTGCCAGTGATAATGAGGTGTCGGAAGAGGTCACCCTGCACCATGCTTGTCCTTGAAGTTCTTCGATCGCGACTCTTCACGGGACATGTAACCAACCTTTCGTCGATCGTCAGAAGCATCCCATTCCCCTGGTGGGTTCTACCAGTCTTTAGATTGGACCTCCCGTCAAACTGACAACACCGGAAAGTCCCCAACGACCAGTCAGATATACTTACGTGCCTGATGTCGAAATGCCGCACGATGTATGAATTCTTTCCCGTGGGTGTAGACTAAAGGTGAGTCCGGATGAGATCGCAATCGCGGAGTTCTCAATGACGGATGGTAGAGGAGGACAGCTGACATGCTGGACCGCTGGAGGAATTGGTTCGGCTGGAAGGGGCTGAGCGACGAGCAGTTTGCTCAAGAGCAAGCCGCCTTGCTGGCGAAGACGCCCATCCCCGTGATGTGGCTCTTTGGCAAAACGGGTAGCGGGAAAACGTCGATCGTCCGGTATCTCACCGGCGCGACCTCAGCTGTGATTGGAAATGGATTTCGTCCTCAGACGAAGACCTCCGTTCGATATGACTTCCCCTCGCCCGAAGAAACGATCGTGAGGTTCCTGGATACTCGGGGACTCGGAGAAGCGGGGTATGATCCGGATGAGGACATTGCAGCGTTTGAAGCTCAGGCTCACGTGGTGATCGTTGTCGTGCGAGTCATGGATCACGCCTTGGACCAGATCGTCGAATCACTTCGGCGAATTCGCGCAGCTGCCCCCAGCTTACCGGTTGTGCTGGCACTGACCTGCCTGCATGAGGCTTATCCCATGGAGCAGCATCCGGCCTCTGATCCGTTTTCGTCCGTCGTTTCGACAGGCGCATCAGCAGGCAACGCGATCGACTTCTCCCAGCTGGGATTAAACCCCGTGCTGAGCCGGTCACTCCTCGAACAACAACGGCGATTTGCGGGGTTGGTCGATCGGATTGTGCCACTCGACTTGACGTCCCCCGAGGAGGGTTATCTGCCCCCGGATCTCGGAGGGGATCGACTGGAGCAGGCGTTGATCGAACTGCTTCCGGCAGCCTGTCGTCAAGTCATTCTCCATCTCGATGATGTGCGATCTTCATTGCAAGACCTCAGCGAGCAACGGGCTCTGCCATCAATCCTGACCTACAGCAGTCTGGCCGCCACAGCTGCGGCAGTACCGCTCCCCTGGGTGGACATTCCCCTGGTGATGAGCTTGCAGTCGAGGCTGATTTACGTTCTGGCCGAACAGTACAATCAAAAAATGAACGTGGGTTTGCTGACCCAGATGGCGGGGGCCGCAGCGGGGCAGATGGCGTTGCGATTCGCGGTGAAGGCGCCTTTGAAACTGATTCCGGTTCTGGGACAGACAGCCAACGCGGCGATGGCGTTCGCGTACACTTACTCGCTGGGGAAAGCGTGCTGCTGGTACTTCGGCGAATGTCGACAAGGCAGCACGCCTTCGGCGGAAGCGCTGAAGGAAGTCTGGGGCGAACAACTGCAACATGCGACGGATCGTTGGCGGGGGCACAGAGGCCGGACGACTTAACGCCTCTTCAGGACCGCAGAGGTCTTCGACGTTGGCGGCCCAGCTCTCGTTCGCACCGATTCCAAGGAACTCCACATGATGTCCCGCTGGCGTTTGATCCTGATTGCCGGGCTGATGTTGTTGCCCGTTGTGCTGCTGGTCGGGATCGGGTTGTGGAAGGCGGTGCAATCGGGACATTGGCTGTGGTTGTCCTGGCTGTTGCCGGTGAGCTGGGGAACTGCGTGGCTGCTGCTGCGCAGTTCACGTCGGAAGGAACTCCCGCTTCCCGAAATCGGTTCGCGGGTTCACTGGACGCCACAGGACCAGTCCGCAGCCGTCATTATCACCACCGAACAAGGTCGTGTGGGCGAGGCGTCCGCAGCACAATTGATTGACCCCGAGTTCTATCAACAAGTGACGATCGACCTCGCGACGAAACTCGCTCGACATTACCACCCGAAATCAACAGATCCGGTAGGGTCCCTGTCGATTGTGGAGTTGCTGGCCATCGCCCATCTGGTTTCCGAGGATCTCGAGGACTGGTTTCAGACCTACGTGCCGGGAAGTCATCTGATTACGGTTTCGCAGTGGCGTATGCTTGGCAATGTTCCTGGCTGGTGGAACGTATTGAGTAATGTCGGATCGATCGCATCGGTCGTGCTGGACCCCACGAAGCTCCCCAGATATGTGGCCATGCGGGGAACCGGTGACCCTTTGGTCAATCTGGTTAAGTCTAACTTGCTGGAAGCCTTTTGCCGGTTTTACATTCAACGGATCGGCTATTACCTCGTGGAGCTGAATAGCGGTCGCTTGCGTGGAGGTTCGTCGCGATACCGCCAGACGATGGAAAAGATTAATCCATCTACGTCGTCCTCTCGCAGTGCAGAGGCAGCTGCCCCCACGGAGACCAAGGCCTCCAGCGTTACCGTAACAATCGCCATTGTGGGCCAGGTGAAGTCTGGGAAATCCAGCCTGGCCAATTGCCTGCTGGGGGACCAGCAGGCAGCCGTGGACGTACTCCCACTGACACGCGATGTGACTCGTTACGAGCTGACCGGAAGTGGGGTCACCGATCGCACCACAGACCGGCTCATCCTGCTGGATACTCCTGGGTACAGCGATTCCGGGGCGACAGCTGCGCAGAAGCAGGCGACGCTTGAGGCGGTCCGAAAAGCCGACCTGGTCCTGCTGGTTCTGGCGGCCACGTCGCCCGCCAAGCAGTCCGACGCGGAGATGCTGGCTGACATGAGCCAGTGGTTTCAAGAACATCGTCAACTGAAACCACCCCCAGTGATCGGAGTCATCTCCAAGGTCGATGCACTCAGCCCGCTCATGGAATGGTTGCCCCCCTATCATTGGGAGGAACCGGCCCGACCGAAGGAGCACTCGATCCGTAACGCCGTGGACTACGCGACAGAGCTACTCGGCACGAGGCTCTCCTCAGCTGTGCCAGTGGTGACAGATCGAGAACACGGAAGGATCTATGGGATTGAAGAGTGGCTGCTGCCCACGATCGCATTGCACCTGGACGATGCCCGTGCGGTCTCGCTAGTGCGAGCCCTGCATCACGAGTACGATCAACAACGTACCTGGCAGGTCGTGTCGCAATTCATTCGAGCCGGTCGCCAGATTCACGACGCTGTTCGTGGCCCCGCCCCGCCCGGTTCTCCACCGCAATAAGTCGGAGGCGAGATCTCAGATGATCCGGGTCTGGAGATCGATCGAAGCTGTCGCGGTTGCAAGTTACTGGATTTCATGACATGGCATGACCTGCTGATGTCGATGTGACTTTATAAACTTCGGCCAGATAAGGCATGCTTTCTGATCGTACCTGGATGAGCAAGTTGATCGGAGAAGGTCGTGGTCTGAGCTCGTACGCCATGCTCGTTCTTATTGGAGGTTCAGCCAAAACGCGGCGGCTCAGTCAACGTAAACACGATGACTTCTTCGCCAGTCACCGTGCTGATGTCATGGTGCATACTCCGCACTCTGATGCCCGCGACCTCGTGGACCAGGGATTCCAGCATCGGGCGTGCCAACTCCACCAGTTGCTTGCGTGATTGTTTAATCAGATCACGGCCCATCTCTGGTAACACTGTTTTGCCGAGGTGTCTCTCAGCAAGTGTCAATGTCCCTTGAATGCGCACGACCAGCAGGTCCCTGATAATGTAAGAGTGAATCTTCTCTGATCGTAATCCCATATACTCCTCCTGGAAGCCGATGATCCCTTCACAGAGTGCCGCCTGACATTCCTCTTGTGTCAGGGCTTTTGAGTTCCTTTGGCTTCGTATGCGTCGGGCCTCGGCAATCGATAATCGAGGTTCCTCGCCAGCATCGCTACGTTCCCGCGGAGATACGGCTGGCTGCCTGGATGAGACCGGCTTGACTCCATCGAGGGTTTCCGTGATGTCCCGAAGCGAAACTGGCTTGGCAAGTACGCCATCGAATCCGGCGTTCATCGCCAGCCTTGTGTGCCCTGCATCGGCGTGACCCGTGACCGCGACGATCATGATGTGAGCGAATGCCGGGATTTGCCGAAACTGATTCGCGAGGACACAACCATCCATTTCAGGCATGGCAAGATCAATGAGCATCAGATCGGGCCGAAACGCCTTGGCCACGTCGAGTGCCTGACTCCCGCTATAGGTCACGTGAACCTGGTTGCCCAAGGCTTCGACCACCAGGCCCAGAGCATCCGCACCGTCTCGGTTGTCATCCACAATCAGTACCCGAATCGCTGTTTTATCAGCAGCCATCAGTTGGACCTCCCCGAGATCGTCGCGAGTATTTCTCTGATCTTCATGAAGTTGGCGGGTTTGACCAGATGGTAATCAAATCCAACCTCACTCGATCGCTGGATATCCGTCGCCTGGCCGTAGCCAGTGATGGCGACCAGAACGATATCCTTGAGAGTGGCGTCACCACGAATTTTCCTCGCGACTTCATATCCATCGAGGCCCGGCAATCCGATGTCCAACAGCACGACGTTCGGCCGGTAAGCCAGCGCTGACTGTAAAGCGGTTGGACCGTCATAGGCCAATTGAACATCATGGCCAGTCTCTTCCAGCAGCATCCCCAGTGATTGTGCCGCGTCCATATTGTCGTCCACGACCAGGACACGCAAACCCGCTCCAGCGTCTCCGGCTGAAATGCTTTCCAGCGATTTCGGTGATGCTGCATGAGCCGTCATCATCGGGAGATAGACGACAAATTCGCTCCCGAGTCCCAGTGTACTTGTCACTTCGACCCTGCCACCGTGCTTGATGACAAGTCGTTGTACCAGGCTGAGGCCAATCCCCAAGCCACCTTGTGAACGATCCAGGGATCTCTCGGATTGGGTGAACAGCTCAAAAATATGGGGAAGGAGTTCCGCCGCGATCCCGACTCCAGTGTCTCGTACTCGTAACACCGCCTCCTCATCTTCACGCGCTAAAGCAATCGAAATCGTTCCACCGTCGGCCGTGTATTTGGCGGCATTTGTCAGAAGGTTCACAACGACCTGTTCCAGTCGAGCGCTGTCTCCGTAAACCCAGACTGGTTGTGATAAGAGAGAGGCCTGAAGTGCGTGATGGCTCCTGTCCATCAGTGGGCGGGTCGCTTCGATACCCAGTGCCACAGTGCGATTGAGATCAATTCGATCGAGTTGCAGGTGAATTTTGCCCGTCGTGATTCGAGAGACTTCCAGCAGATCATCGATCAATCGGGTGAGATGCCCCACCTGACGTTCAATAATGGTACGCGCCCGATACTGAAGTGGGTCTTCATGTTTCTGGAGGCTCAGGAGCTGTACGGCGTTGGCAATCGGGGCCAATGGGTTACGGAGTTCATGGCTGAGCATGGCCAGAAACTCGTCCTTGCGGCGGTGCAGGCCAGCCAGCGCCTCAGCTTGTTCCAGCATCTGTTTCTCCAGCTGACTTCGTTCCGTGATATCTCGGATATTGCATTGAATGACTTTGTGATCGTCGACCAGGTAGGCGTTGGCGACAACTTCGACCTCGACTTGCAGACCCTGGCTGGTTTCCAGGGGCAAATGTTCATATCGAATGTACCCTTCGTCCTGGAGTGTTCGCACGGCGGCTTCGTTGGCCGATTTGTCACTGAACAAACCGATCTCCCACATTTCCTTGCTCAGGAAGTGCTCGTGTGAATACCCCAGCAGTTCGCTCATAAACGGGTTGGCGTCGGTGATTTTCCCGCTCATGGTGTCCAGAATCAGAATGCCATCTTTGGCCGTCTCGAACAGCCGTCGATAACGAATCTCTGAATCCATCAGAGCCAGTTCAATCATCTTGATGTCGTGAATGTCCGTGTTGGCGCCCATCCACATCGCAATCCGGCCCGCCTCGTTTCTCATCGGCACGCCACGGCTGATGTGCCACCGGTATTCCCCATCGGCTCGTCGGAAACGACTCTCGTGTTCGTACACTTGGCCTGCCTGAGTGGCATACAGCCATTCTCGAACGTGGTCGTCCAAGTCATCAGGATGGATAATCTGTTTCCAGCCAAAATCTTTGAGCTGTTCGAATGTCAGACCGGTGTACTCCATCCATTGCGGACTGAAGTAGTCCACGCTTCCGTCAGGCCTGGTGGTGGCGAGTTTCTGAGGGGTTGAGTCCAGGATAAACTTTTGACGTTGTTGCATCTGTTGGAGTGCGACTTCCGTCCGCTTACGCTCGGTGATGTCTTCCATGGCAAGCAGGATCAGGTCTGGATGGTTTTCCACGGATCCGAATCGCCTGGCATTGAGCAGTAAGGTTCTCTTACCGATTTTCGGGAAGTCGATTTCCTCTTCGTAGTCGAGCACTGGTTGATGACCGGTGAGAACCTCATTCAGCAGTACCCGCATCTCGGTAATATCCCACTGGCCTCCTCCCAGTTCAAAGATGGAGCGACCTTCCACCCCCTTCGTCTCGACCTGAAACCGATCATGGAAAGCTCGGTTCGCGGTCCTGATCTGGAGGTCGTTATCAAGTACAAGGAACGGCTCTCGTAGAGTCGAGATGATGTTCTCGGCAAAGTGGAGTGCCGTATGTACCGCACGCTCCTGGCGTTTAAGTTCGGAGACGTCCCGAAAAATAAGCACAACACCGGCCAGTTCGCCCACGACATTGCGAATGGGGGTCGCACTATGGTCGATCGGCCCAATGGAGTATTCCTTGCCATCCTTGGCAATGAGCAAGGTGTGCTGCGGGAGTTCCACATTCACGCCATCCCGCAATGCCCGGACGGTGGGGCTCTCAACGGTCGTGCGAGTTTCTATGTTGACGATCCGAAAGACATCCTTCAGCGCGACTCCTACGGCCTCTGCCTGACTCCAGCCGGTGAGTAACTCCGCGACTGGATTCAGAGACGTGACCCTCTCCTCGGTGTCGGTGGTAATCACCGCATCGGCCACACTGGTCAGTGGGCTCTTCAGCCACTCCGGTCGGAAGTGCCCGAGATCTGGCGAATTTGACTCTGGCATTCAGCTCTCTCCGTCCCCGTGCATCACTGATGTTGTTCCGGCATTCCGGTGAACTGATTACCAGCTACAAAAAAAGCCGATGTGGTCGCACCCGCCGGGCAATCGACCACATCGGCTTTCTCAATGACAGGCCCCCCCGCATGGGCGGGGTTGCCGTTCACCTCATCTTCCGAAGATCGAGCTACTCTACAGTCCCTGGCAGCATTCACCTAGGAGTATCTTTGCAATTTCCCCATTTGACTGGACCGCGTACCGCAGGAATGGATGACTATTGCCATCCATTCCTGAAAACACCATTGCGTTGAACCTGATGTCACATTCCGGGAACTGCGGAACCTCACGCGACTCTGGCTTCGTCGTTGCTTCGCTTCCATCAGAGGACTCGCAGGAATGCCACGAGGTCTGTCTTTTCCGGCGCACTGAGCTTGAGTTCCAGCACAAGGTTAAAGAACTCGACCGTATCGTCCAGCGTGAGCAGTCGGCCATCGTGCAGATACGGCGGAGAGTCCTTGATACCCCTCAACGGAAAGGTCTTGATCGGACCATCCTGATCAGCCATGTGGCCAAGAATCAACTGCGGCTTAAAGAAGCGTTCGACCTGCAGGTTGTGCATGCTGTTGTCGGTGAAATAGGGCCCGGGGTGGCAGAGGCTGCACTGGGCTTTGCCAAAGAACAGATCTTGTCCCCGCAGTTCCGATTCGTTCGCCAGATTTGTGTACAGCTTGCCCAGCACATTCAGCTTAGGAGCGGGTGGGAAGTCCAGCAGTTCCTGGAACTCCGCCATAAAGTGAACCTGACTGCCACGCTCCAGAACATTCACGCCCTTCTTGGTCGCCAGGATTGGATCGCCATCGAAGTACGCCGCCCGTTGTTCAAACTCAGTAAAGTCTTCCACGGTCTTGAGAGCCCGCTGCGATCCAAAGAGCCGTTGGATGTTGACCCCTCGTAGCGTCGGCGTGTCGATGCGATGGCGGAACTCCTGTGGCCGGACATCACCCGCCAGATGCGTCGCAGCATTGGTATGTCCATTGGCATGACAGTCGAAACACGTGACGCCCCGGCTGGGACGGACTGAGCGGCGGTCGTCAGTCTGGTTGAACTGTTGCTGCATCACCGGATTGACGAGCAGGCGAACACCTTCCAGCTGTTTGGGATTCAAGATTCCACTGAGCAACTCGTAGTAGTTGTCGATGGTAATCAGCTTCCCCTGAGACACATCCCCGAGATCGGGGCGTGTGGTCAGAAACATCGGCGGGGGAAACTCCGGCAACAGATGGTCGGGCAAGTCGAAATCGAGATCAAAGCGAGTCAGATCTCTAGCCTCCTGCTTTTTGATCTCCTCGATGTGGAACTTGGGAAACAGCATTCCCCCTTCCGGATGATTCGGGTGCGGCAGCGGCATGAACCCGGCAGGAAACACCCCCTGCTCACGAACCTCGGCAGGAGTCATGGCGCTGAGTTTCTCCC
>CANJZR010000076.1 GCA_947479075.1 Planctomycetaceae bacterium | reverse complement strand
CCCAGAATCGGTCAGAACCTTGGATTCCGCGGAAGAGACCGCGAGTGCCTTCTGAGCTCGCTGGAACTTTATTTGTTGCTTTGAATTCCACTCCTGGTCATCCTTTTCTGTGACTCGGGGTGGGGCATACGTGACGGCTGGAGCTTTCGAGCGGGGAGCTGGAGCCGGCGGGGCTTCCTCTTCTATGGGAGCTTCTGGCTGTGTATCTGCTTCGGGAGCAGGCGGTGTGCCGGGAGCAGGCTCGCTGGCAGGAGCAGTCTCACTGGCGGGAGCCGGTGGTGCGGCGGTTTCTTGCGCGGAAGCTGTATCAACCAGGCAGAGCAATAAACAGCAGAGCGCCCCGGCCAAGGCTGAAGACCAAGAGACGACGATTCTCAGGTTGCCGACCACAGAGCGTCCCTCGTTCCAAGCACCGTGCACGAACCGACATCGAATTCAGAACTCTTCAATCAAACCCGCTTCAGATCACCGGGGAACTCATCACACCGAGCGTAAGACCCGGGTGAACATTCTCCAGTTTTCCGTACCCGCGGCCTCAAGGGAAATCAGGTTTGGTTGAGAAGTCTCGCCATCTCTGAACGAGAGAACGGTGATCGACACACCGACCGAATGGAGGTGCTGAAGATCGATTCCAAGTGTCCAAAGATTGGCTCCCCCGTAACCTATCACGCCTTGATCAGAACCGTCAAGTTGCTTGTGCAGTTGCTACCTGATGTTACGGAGAATGAATCGAACCGCATCGGCGTAAGCCAATCGAGCGGAAGAGTGTCATCTGGTCCCGGAAATCGGCCTGAACCGGATAGCCCGCATGATCGTACATTCAGTCAGGGGCGACGTTCTCCGTCGTGGGGCGTCAGGTAAACGCCCGAGTTGATCCCCATTATGCAGCTGAAAACAAAGGCATGACGAGTCGACTCGAAACGCCCAGCTGGCTGTGCCAGTCAACCGAAGTGTCGGTGAATATGGACTTTCGAGCGTTGTCCAGAGAGCAACAGAGTAAGTTGATATTGTTCGTGGCTCTCGGGATCGAGTAGTTTTCGCTGCTTAAACCGTCGAAGCGAAACGGATGTCGAACATGAGTTCCCCGGTGACCACTGCGTCCAACCACGAGCGTGAGCAGCTGTGCGCTCAGGACGCCACTGGTCAAGGCAGCGTTCCGGTTCCATTCCGCAACTCCCCCGAACTCTATGTGACGAATTTTCATAAACGGTTTACAGGCGTTTCCGCGACAGCCAACGGAGTTGTCGCTCAGCAGCTCAAATTGCGTTCGTTAGAGCTGGTCGGAGATCCACTGCCATTGGCTCCGGCTCCGATCTCATGGTGGCAGGCCGTCCGGAGATCGTGGCGAAAGCCAGAGAATCTGCCGTTTACGATCTGGCACGTCCGTCGCAATGCCGAGATGCTGGCCGGACTCATCGCACGCGACATCTTGCGGTGCCCGATCCGTCTGGTTTTTACATCCGCCGCCAAGCGTCGGCACTCGTGGTTTCCGCGAATGTTGATCTCCAGGATGGACGCAGTGATTGCGACCACAGCGACAGCGGCTCAACTTGTCCCACACGTCGCAGCTGTGGTGCCGCACGGAGTTGATATCGAGCGGTTCGTTCCACCCGGTGATCGAGAGAAGGTCTGGGCTGCGTCGGGGTTTCCCGGTCGCCACGGGATTGGGATTGTGGGACGAGTTCGAGCTGAGAAGGGGACCGATCTGTTCGTTGAAGCGATGTTAAGAGTCCTGCCCCAGCGTCCCGATTTCACCGCAATCGTGATTGGCCAGGCTCTGGGCGCTGACGTCGCCTTTGAACAAGAGTTGAAAGCAAAACTGAAGGCAGCGAATCTGATTGATCGGTGTGTGTTCGTTGGTGAAGTCCCGGCCACGCGAATGCCAGAGATGATGCAGTGCCTGTCACTCCTGGTGGCCCCGCCTCGGTATGAAGGCTTCGGGTTGACCCCTCTGGAGGCGATGGCCAGCGGAGCCGCCGTGGTGGCGTCCGATACCGGGGCCTTTGCCGACATGATCTCCGAAGGCCAGACCGGCCATGTGGTCCCTGTGGGCGATATCGAATCTCTGGTAAATGCTGTCCTGGCGATCACAAGTGACCCCAAGCGGCTGGCCAGCATGGGGCAGGTCGCCCGTCAGCGTGTCGCTGAGAACTTCGCGCTCTCTCAGGAGGCCGCCCGCATTGATGAGGTCTACGAACGCCTCTGGAGCGGCGAGCGGTTTTGAGTGAAGGGGGACGCTGTTCCCACCATTACAGCTGACGCCGCCGCTGGCCCTTGGTCAGGCAACGATCGGGTTGGCGTTGCGATTTCTCGATTAGGCACACCGTTTCAGTGAGTCGGATTCGCGGGGAATTCCCTGAGGGTACTCGCGGATCACGTTCACGGCAGCTTGCCATGAAGATTGGCAACCCACCAGATCGCGAGATCGTACTGAGCGGCAGTGACGAACCTGATCAGGCCGGACGAAGTCTTCGAATCGTTCTGCAAAGCCGCGAACAGATCGGCTGAGTTGCTCACCCACTGAAAGTCTGCGTTTCAGTTTGGCCATTTCGGGGAAGCGATAGTGACCATACCAGTCACCGATCAGACGTTCGGCCTCAGCTCGATCGATCCCCGCCAGTTGCATCTGTTCCAGCAGGCAGGCTCGGAACTGCTCGTAATGCAGCTCGGGCTGTGACTGGAGGGCTTTGGCCACCATGTTCGTCCAGTTCGTTTCGTGCCGCTGCCAGATGGAGTACATCATGGGCAGCACCTTGGCCCGGCCGCGCAGCACGCTGAACTGGGACATCAGCATCTCGGGAAGCTGGGGCAACGACTTGGGAGACGAGTTCGCCGACACGATCCGAAAATGATGGAGGAGTGTCGGAGTTCGATAGACGGCATAGAAATTGGAATACCACTGCGTGGCCATCAGGCGACAACGGTCCAGAACGCTTTCACTGTCGATCGAGTAGCCCTTGAGGACTTTCAGGCTTCCCGGCCAGAACTTCTTTGTGGTGTTCAGCTGTGCTTTGTGTCCCATGGCCGATTCGTAGGTCGGCTCGTGTTCCAGGAAATCCACGCTGCGAGTGACCGTCTCCGGGAACAGGCAGTCGTCGTCGGCACACATCGCCACAAACGGGGAGGTGACACTCGCCAAGCCTGTGGAAATTTTCTCGTAGAAGGGCCGGGCGATATTCTGGTAGTCCACCTGCAACTGGTGACTGACACCATCCACGATGGAGCGGTTTTCAGTGGCCGCAGAGCCTTCGCTGGAGTCGATGATACGAAGCAAAAACTGCGGCTGGACCTGGACGAAAAAACGCATCAACCGCCGTAGAAACTGCGGGCGATTGTGTGTGGGGACCAGACAGGTCAGTCGATTGTCGTGCATCGGAATTGTTCGGGAGTTGGAGGTGTGGGGGAGGCGAATGCGAGAACCTTCCGTCACGCCACTTTCTGCAGCTGGGGATGCTCTGCGGGGATCCCGTGTGGGTAGTCATTGATGATCTTCTCGGCGGCATCCCAGATCGGCTGACATCCCACGAGGTCGCTCGATCGCAGGAATCTGCGATGGCGGTTGAATCCGGGCTTCCACAGTCCGATCCCCTTCTCCACGACTCCGTGCAACAGGTGCAGGCAACGATGGAAGAGCATGGTCGCGGATTTGGGAGGGTTACGGGTCTCCCACGTCTCCGCCCGATAGTAACCGTAGGCCTGGTCGATGAACTGTTCCGCCTGGAGGTGATCGATCCCCGCATGGGAAAACTGATCGACCAGGCAGTCTCGGAATCGCAGGTATTGCCACTCGGCCTGGGGGCGAACTCCCTTGCGGCTGGTGGCACTGGTATTGGCCCCATGACGGGTTTGCAGCTGATACATGAAGGGGAGAACTTTGATTCGCCCGCGTAACGCACTCAGCTGGGACAGCATCATTTCATGCAGGTTGAAATCAAAGGCATAGTCCGTGCTGGCTGCCGTGACGAGAAACATGTCCAGCAGGTTGGCCGTCCGATACACTGCATAGAAATTGTTGAACCAGATGCGAGACATCTGGCGGCATCGCTCAATGGGACTGTCATCCTCGAGTGAGTAACCCCTCAAAACACGGCAGGCCCAGCGGGGGCGATTCGGATGCATTTCTGCGGTACGCCCGATCGCTGAGGTGTAGCCTGGTTCGTGTTCCAGGAAGTGCACACATTTCCAGACGGCCTCGGGGAACAGCAGGTCGTCATGGGCGCACAGCACCACATACGGGGTCGTGACCAGCTCCAGCCCCCGGGCACACTTGTCGACGAAGTTGGTATCGAAATACCGGTACTCGATTTCCAGTTTCGACTTCCACGCCTCGACGATCGCGCGATGCTCAGCGGCCAGTTCAGGCTTCCCTGAATCGACCACGAGGAACGAGAACCCGGTCGGGAACTGCGAGTAGAATTGCAGCATCCGCCTCAGAAAGTCCGGGCGATTATGGGTGGGAATCAGGCAGGTGATTTCGGGAGCGGCGCGACCGATGGTCGAGCCGGTGTGTGTCGCTTCCATGCTGTCTCCGAGTCAATACTGAGGTCATCACCTCGCCTGAGTTCAGACTAGATCCGTCTCAGATATGCGCCGGGCCAGTGAGTCACGTTCTGAGTCAGCTGGCTTTCATTGAACGGCCAGGCGGGCTGCTCCAGGACGAACTCAGGGTGCTTGGCCAGGAACTCTCTCGCCGCTGCCTCGGGATTGTCGTCTTTCCACTCGGGCGTTCCCCGGGGCACGTCGTAGACGTTCATCATGACGCCATCCGTGGCCACAATGTACGAGCCGGGAGTGACCAGAGACTGATATGCCTCAAGCTCTGCCAGGACGTGGGCCTTGGTGTGGCAGGAGTCGAGAATCACGAGGACTTTCTCGTGCGGCTTGATCAGGGAGCGGACTTGATCGACGATCTCTTTGCTGACGGAATCACCTTCCACCAGAGTGATCATCGGAGAGAATTCGTGGGCCTCGATGGCTTTCCGGTTATGCGGGCGAATTTCAATGTCGACGCCGATGATCCGTCCCTTGCCCATCGCCTTGCAGAGGCTGGCGTAATACACCAGTGACCCGCCGTGCGCGACGCCGGTTTCCAGGATGACATCTGGCTTCTGGGCGTAGATGATTTCCTGGATACGGATCATATCCTCGGGCAGTTGAATGACAGGGCGTCCCATCCAGGAGAACGTGTAGACGTATTTCTGGTCCCAGCCAACTTTCACCCATTCACGCGACAGGATCTCGAATGCCTCTCGCGAGTACAGATTCCAGGTCCTGGTTGTCTCGGCGACCTCTGTGAGAGTTCCCGCGTCCGTGTCGATGGTCAGCTTCATTCGTTGCTCCTTCGCAGACATCGGCCGATGAATGCGGAAAGTATTGGCCTTCCGGGCAGATGCCGAGGCGGGAAGAATTGCAGATTTTGGTAAATTGGAAAAGCGGAATTATCAGCGGCGAAAAAGAATACGGACATCGATCCATTGCGGCTTGGTCGGGAGACCGGATTGGCCTCAAAACCTCATGAAAGAGGGCTTATGTCGCCGTTTGTGGGACTCGCGTTAACCAGACTTCGCACATCATCGGGTGCTTCAGATTCAGGGGTTTGGCCTCGCGGGGAGAGTCGGTGGAGAGAACGTGCCCGTTTCGGTCGCGTTGATGGTCTGCCTCAGCCCTTCTCGCAGTGTATAGCGTGGCTGCCAACCCAGCTCGTGGACCAGTCGGCCTGCATGGCCCAATACGACTCGCGGATCGTTGGGATTCTGCGGAATGGCACCCAGATGTAGTAACTCCGGGTGTCCCATCAGTTCAGCTGTCATGCCCGCGATCTCGCGGATGGTCACAGGTTGTCCCGAACAGATGTTGATGGGGCCAGTCACCGAACTTTTGACCAGTTGCACCAGGGCATCGGCGACATCATCGATATGTAGAAAATCCCTCAGCTGGGTTCCAGGGGTACATCGCGCCTCTTCTCCTGCACGGAGGGCTTTGATCACAGCCCCGGGGATCCGACGCTCATCAGCACCTGGACCGTAGAGGAAGAAGAGCCTGGCCCAGGCTGAACTCAGTCCGAGTTTCTCAAGCACCTCCAGATAGTTGGCCGCAGTCAGCTTGGCCATTCCATAGAGAGTACCGGGACGAGTCGGAGTGGTGGATTCTTCGCACGCGTTGTCTGTCCACTGATACTCGAAGCACGTTCCCGTAGCGACCAGACGCTGTCCCCCGCACTGGTGAAACTGACGGAATAGTCGTATCGAGCGGTCGAGCCAGTCGATGTTCTGGGGAGATGTCGCGAACTTCCCCGGCTCTGTACACCATGCCAGGTGCAGCAGATGCGACGGGGCTAACTCAGCCATCCAAGTATTGGTCAGATCGTCCTGCAACAGGTCGACGGAGTGCCATGTGACTCCGTGGCTGGTTTCCGGGAGACGACGGCAGAGGGCATGGACCTCGAAGCCGCTGGCAATCAATCGCGGCAAACAGGCACGACCGACAAACCCGCTTCCCCCGGTGACGAGAATCCGACTCATAACTGCATCGACCCCATCCTGGATCAGGCGACCTGATGGCTGTGCGGCGTCACATAGTCAGGATAATCGCGATCTCGATCCGACATGATAGGATCCGGGAGTGGCCAGCGGATACCGAATGCCGGGTCGTTGTAGCGGAAGCCTCGTCCCGCCGTCGGCTCGTAAAACTCGCTGATCTGGTAGAAGACCTCAGCGTCATCGGTCAGTGTCTGAAACCCGTGGGCACACCCCTCGGGGATGTACAGCATGTGGCGATTATCGACGGAGAGTTCCGTCCCGAACCATTGCAGATAGGTCTCCGAATCGGGACGCAGATCGACAGCCACATCGTAGATCGTGCCGCGTGTGGCTCGGACCAGTTTGGCTTCTGCGTGGGGAGCTGACTGAAAATGCATTCCCCGCAGCGTGCCGCGTTTCGCATTGTACGACACACTGCACTGAGCCAGCTTGGCATTGAGCCCGTGGCCCTCGAACTCCCGCTGACACCAGGTCCGCGCGAATGCTCCACGAACATCAGCCACCGGTTCCGGTTGGATGAGTTGGACACCAGCAATCGGAGTCGAAGTGAAGATCAACGTGTCTGGTCCGATCAGGCGACCCGCACGTGCGGGATCGGGATGATGAACTTGCCGCCCTGGTCGCGGTACGTTTGCTGCTGAGCAAGGATCTCGTCCGCGAAGTTCCAGGTCAGCAACAGGCAGTAGTCAGGCTGGTCGGAGATCAGCTTCGCCGGGTCGTGGATCTTCAGCTGGGTTCCGGGCGTGTATCGCCCCTGCTTGACGGTGCTGCGGTCCACGACGTAATCGATGGTGTCGCGGCCAATGCCAAAGTAGTTGAGCAGTGTGCTGCCTTTGGCGGAGGCTCCGTAAACCGCAATCCGGCGGTTTTCCGACTTGAGCTTCTGCAGCATCGAAACCAGCTCGGTGCGCAGCGTTTCGACCTTGCGCTCGAACTTGCGGTAATGTGGCTCCGAACAGACCCACTGTGACTCTTCAGCCTGCATCGTGCGGACACTCTCGCCGACTGGACGATTGCCAGCATGACGGGCGAAGATCCGCAGCGAACCACCGTGAATCGACAGATGCTCCACGTCGACGATCTCCAGTCCGTGCCGACGGAACAACTGGTCGAGCGCTGTCAGCGAGAAGTAGCACAGGTGTTCGTGATAGATCGTGTCGAACTCGACATGCTGGATCAGATCGCCGAGGTACGGAGCCTCGACCACCACCACGCCGCTCGGCTTGAGCAGCGTCTTGAATCCCGCAACCACACCGTTCAGATCTGGGACGTGGGCCAGCACGTTATTGGCATGGATCACATCAGCCCGCTCGCCACCGGCAACCAGCTCAGAGGCCAGTTCACGGCCAAAGAACTCACTGACCGTGCGAATTCCCTTTTGCTCTTCGGCGACCTTGGCGATGTTACGGGCGGGCTCCACACCCAGCACCGGCACGCCCGATTTCTTGTACCACTGGAGCAAGTAGCCATCGTTGCTCGCGACCTCGACGACCAGACTCTGGTCATTGAGTGACTCCGCACCCGTCAGTCGGTCAGCGATTCGTTTGGCATGCTGGACCATCGTGTCAGAGAACGATGAGAAGTACGCGTAATCCCGGAACATCATCTCCGGAGGCACAGCCTCCGTGATCTGGACCAGAGAGCAATCGGGGCACCAAGCCAGATCGAGTGGCCATGTGGGTTCCGCCTGGCCGAGCTGTTCCTCGGTCAGCAGTGCGTTAGCGAGTGGCGTCCGCCCCAGCGAAAGGATGCTGTTCAGGCCGCTTCGGCCGCACGAACGACATTCAAACTCGGAGCTGCCATCTTGTGGAAGTGCTGCGTGTACCATGCGATGGTCCTGCTCAACCCTGCGTCCAAAGTAAACAGCGGAGTCCACCCCAGCATTGTGCGGGCTTTGGTGGCATCCAGTGACTGATGAATGATTTCGTGGCACGCTTCGCCGAGGACATCGGGCGTTAGCGATGAGTTCATCGCTGCGAGCACGCGCTCGACGAGCTGCAATACGGTGACCTGCGTTTCGTTCGACAGATTGAACGCTTCACCCGCCAGCTCCGGCTTCGCGGCCAGCTGTTCTGCGAGCATCATGTAGGCCGCAGCTCCGTCCTCGACATAGAAGTAGTCGCGGATGAACGACCCGTCCGAGCGGATCACGGGACGCTGACCGCGAATGACCGACCGGATGGTCCCGGGGATAATCCGGTTCCAGTTCAGGTCTCCGCCGCCATAGAAGTTTCCGCAGCGAGTGACGATGACCGGTGACTTGTATGTCGTCGCGTAAGTCTGGCAGATCAGGTCGCTACACGACTTGCTGACATCGTAGGGATGCCGTCCTTCGAGGGGCGTCTTCTCGGTATAGGGCAGAACTGGTGAATCGCCGTATGCCTTGTCCGACGAAGCGGCGATGATCTGCTTGACCTTCGGGCTGCGACGGCAGGCTTCGAGGAGTTTCCACGTTCCGCCGATGTTGGCTTCAAAGGTCGAAATCGGATTGCGATTCGCAATCCCAACGATGGTCTGTGCGGCCAAGTGCATGACCGTTTCGATCTCGTATTCGCCGAGCGTCCGCTCCAGGCAATCGAGATCGCACAGATCGCCGCGCACGACGGTGACTTTGTCGATCAGCCCGCTTTGGTTGATCTCGGATTGCGGAACCCAGTCGCGAACGAGGCACACAACATCGGCCCCCGCCGCAACCAGTCGCCGCACCAGCCAGCTGCCCACGAGACCCGTTGCTCCCGTGACGAAGACCCGGCGATCACGCCAGAAGGCGTAGTTGATTGTGCCATCCATGACCACTTTCCCCCACTAAGCCGCTTTGGGCCGGACCTGCAGCCGTGGAACAACGGCTTCCTGACCCCAGGTTCGCCATGGCGCTTCGCCCGACTGCCACAGATTTTCCAGGTAGTTCTTGTCTCGCAGCGTGTCCATGCACTGCCAGAATCCACCGTGCTGATAAGCGGCCAGCTGGCCATCGGCAGCCACTTTCTCCAGGGCCTTAGCCTCCAGGCTGTCGGTGTCTCCAGAGAGGTAATCGAAGATTCCCGGCTCGAAAACCAGAAATCCGCCGTTGATCCAGCCTTCGCCCGCGACGGGTTTCTCGGTGAAGTTCTCGACCATACCGTTGTTGATGATCAGGCCACCAAAGCGGGCCGGAGGACGAACCGCAGTGACGGTCGCGATTTTTCCGTGTGATTTGTGAAAGGCCAACAGCTTGCCGATGTCGACATCGCTGACGCCATCGCCGTAGGTCACCATGAACGTGCCACGGTCGAGGAAGTGCTTCATCCGCAGCAGACGACCACCGGTGTTGGTCATCGCTCCCGTTTCGATGAAGCTGGCTTTCCAGTCCTCGGTCTCGTGCTGCTCGCGATGAATGACGTTGCGGGCAAAGTCGATCGTCAAATTGCCGTTGAGGTTGTAACGATCGAGAAAGTAGCTCTTGATAAAGTCGCCCATGTAGCCCAGAGCGACATAGAACTCATCACAGTTGTGATGAGAGAAATGCTTCATGATGTGCCAGAGAATGGGCTTGCCGCCAATCTCGACCATCGGCTTAGGACGGGCGACAGTCTCCTCCTGGAGACGGGTACCCAGTCCTCCTGCGAGCAAGACCACACGCATGCTGCCCTCCATGGCAAACTCGAATCTCTGTTGTCCGACAACGGCGGGGAATCTACCTGAAGGCGTTTTTTCAACGCAAGTGTAACTTTGACATGGCTTTTGACATGACGCAGCTGGTCCTGGCATCCCACCGAGGATGCACCGATCAGAACCAAGCCTGCTGCGTGGTCATTCAGGACTTTCGCGTCTAAACTCTCGAGCGTTACCAGCGTTCGAACTGACTTCTCTGCCTGGACGGTCTGCCATGTTTGTTCTCGATCTTCTCTCTCGTTGGGCCCATGTCGGGGCGGCTATCGTGCTGATGGGCGGGGCGATCTTTACCCGGTTTGTCCTCATGCCTGCCGCTGCAGAGTTGCCCGAGGACCAGCATCTGGCCCTCAAGGAGCGGCTGCGAGTGCGGTGGAGCAAGATCGTCGCGGGAGGGATTCTGCTCCTGTTGCTCAGCGGCTTTTACAACTTTGTGAAGGGGATGCCCGAACACAAAGGCCAGCCTCTGTATCACGCCCTGGTCGGGACCAAGATGCTGTTGGCGTTTGGTGCATTCTTCCTGGCATCGGTCATGTCCGGACGTTCAGCCAAGTTTGCTCCGATGCGGGCCCAGGCGGGTAAGTGGCTGGGGATTTTGATCCTGATTCTGGTTGTGATTACCGGAATCGGTGGTTATTTGAAGGTCGGTGTCCCGGCCAAGCCCGCAGCTGCCACGGCCTCGAACTGATTGACTGTTTCCCCGGATTGAGCCTCTGATGCCGCCCTTTAAGACGACTCGCAAGGTCACTTTCTCCGATACCGACATGGCCGGGATCGTCCACTTCTCCAATTACTATCGCTGGAT
>CANJZR010000075.1 GCA_947479075.1 Planctomycetaceae bacterium | reverse complement strand
GGATGAGTCGTGTGTGAAGGTCCATTCGCATGGTGCGAACAGTCCTTCAGAAACATATATCGGCATGGCGCTGGGCCGACATGATTGATTTTTCCGATTATGCAAGATAGGAAGGATATGCGGCCGTTTACAGCTGTCTGAACGATGAGAAAAGCCCGGGGAGCTGAGCCCCCGGGCTTGGATGGATTCAGACGATCAAGTTGTTAGTGTCTTACTTCTTCGGAGCCTTCTCGCGGTCGGCCTGAGGAATGTAAGCCGGCAGCTTCTGGCTGGCGAAGATCGGCTTCATGCGGGCCAGACGCAGGCGACCGTTGATGATCGGCAGGCTGACCATGTCATCGCCGATCAGTGGCCGAGCGTACTTCACAAAGTCATCGGTGACATCGGTACCGCACTTGGTGATCCAGTGATCGGGGAACTTCCGGTCCTTCTCAGCAACCTCGGCCAGCGGAGCCTTGTCGTACTTGACCTGGTAGTTGTCCCAGTCGGTTCGCAGGATCGTGGCCATGTAGCCATGCTCGCCAGCGGCGGCCAGAAGTGCCGCTTTCTGGCCAACGTAGTACGACTCGTCGAGGTCGACCACCGAAGCGTAGGCCATGCTGTGTCGCTGTTCGGTTCCCGGGACGTTGCAGCGGGCAGCTCCCTTGGCCAGCAGCTTGCTCTTCGACTTGTCATTGAGAGCATTCGTCAGCAACTGAGCCACGGTGATCTTGCTTGATCCGAAGCTGGCGTGACCAAAAGCGTCGCGAACGATGAACTCCTCGGGAATTGGCAGTCCATCGATCTGCAGCCCTTCGCTGACGACCACCATGCTGCGACCGTGCTTCTTCAGCGACTCATTGACGTTGTCGAAGATCTGATCGATGTGGACCTTCCGCTCGGCCAGATAAATCTGCAGCGGCAGTTCGCGGTTCGGATCGGCCAGCCGTGCAGCTGCGGGGATATAGCCGATGGCCCGTCCCATAGCCTGCATGACCAGCACGGGGTCCGCCGGGCAGGAGCCGTTGTTTTCCTCGTTCGCCATCTGGACGTAGTGGGCCCAGTAGCGAGCGGTCGACCCGTAGCCGGGTGTGTGGTCGACCAGCTTGAACTCGCTGTCGCCGACATCGTTGTCGATCGTCTTGGGGCCACCGATACCCACGATGTCGAGACCACGCTGCCGGGCCAGCTCGGCCACGGTGTGAGCAGTGTGCATCGAGTCGTTACCGCCGATGTAGCAGAAGTACCCGATATTGTGGGCCTTGAAGATCTCAATGATCCGGTCGAAGTCCTGGTTCTGCCAGTCCTTCAACTTGTAGCGGCAGGTCCCGATCGAGCCCGCAGCTGGAGTCGTCCGCAGCAGGGCGATCTCATCGGAACACTGAGCCGACAGGTCGATCAGCTCTTCCTTGAGAATCCCCTCAATCCCGTGCCAGCCCCCGTAAACGGTGCCGATCTCGGACATCTGGCGGGCCGTTTCGACGATCCCGCGCAGCGTGTTATTGATGACAGGAGATGGACCGCCCGACTGGGCGACGATCATGTTCTTGGCCATGGGAGGTGATAAGTCTCTAGGGGAGAAATGGGAATCAGCGGGCCAGCTGCGGAACGCCACAGGATCGGTCACACGCTAGAGAGATGATAACGGACCGGCTGCCACCGTGACAAATCCCCAGATCCCGGAGACCACGACAGTCTCTGATGTTACGACAGATTCCCACCTGCATTTCTCTGGTTTTGGAAGAGTCTGGAGTGGTTTGCCAGACCGGAGTCCCTGACTTGATTCCCACTCCCAAGTGGGGGACAGTGTGTCATTCTGAACATCCTCCCCACGCAGGTTCCGCTCCTCATGCACGCAAACGTCGATCGTTACGCTCCGTACGGCCTTGTCCGCGATATGCTCGCGACTCCAGATGTCATCCGTAAATTTGACGTTCATCAGATGGCCGATACCGCGAAGCAGATTGCCAAGGTCGGCAAGCTGTTGCTGACCGGTGAGGGATCGAGCCGCATCTTCCCGGCCAAGAGTGCGATCGCCCACTCCCGCCGTCAGGGTTGGCCGATTACCCTCCATACCGAAGCAGGTCGTCAGGCTCGTGAATACTCGCTCAAGGACTGGGCGGTATTCGCTCTGTCGAATTCGGGGCGAACTGCCGAAGTCATCGGTCTGTTCAACGAACTCCAGGCGGCTGGCCATACCGATCGTTTCAGCCTGACTGCGTTCGCGGGCTCCAAGCTCGAATCGCTCTCCGCCAAGGGTTACACCCTCAGCTGTGGTCCCGAAGGAGCTGTGGCGGCGACCAAGAGCGTGATGGAGCAGGCGTTGTTTTACCGGGCTTTGCTCGAAGCGGTGGCCGGAGTCTCGACGCTGGAAGGCCGCCTTGGCTCGCTGGCCGATGCCGTGAACACCGCGTTGACGGTCGATGTTCCGCAAGAAATCACCCAGAAGATCGCGAAAGCTGGCACGATCTACTGGGCGGGTCGGAACGAAGGGGTAGCCGAAGAACTGACCCTCAAGTCGAACGAGATCACCCGCAAACCCGCCGATTATCTCGAGGGCACCTATGCGGTCCACGGGATCGAAGAAGTCATGAACCCGCAGGATGTCCTGCTGTGGGTTGATCCCTACACCGAGTCAGAACAGAAGTTCGCCGATGTCCTCTCCAAGGGGGTCGGCATGACCATCGTCGCCATCGCCTCTCGACCGACACAGTTCCCCACGATCCTGATCCCCGAAGCGGGCGATCTGAACCCCTTCGTGCAGATGGCAGCTGGGTGGAACGTCCTCGTCGATGTAGGCATCCAGTTGGGCATCGATCTCGACAAGCCCCAACGTGCCCGCAAGGTCGGGAACGAATTCGTCGGTTAGCAGATTGAGCTTGCGATACATGAGACACGGGTCGGGCATCTCGAAAGCCCGGCCCGTGTCTTTTTAAGGGGAGTCGAACGGTCGGTCTTCTCGTTGAACTCTACGCCAACGTCAGCAATTCGCCCTTGCCCAGTTCAAGGAAGTCGCCGCAGTAGCGACGATAGGTTGCGTTCATCGCCCCGGCGGGGACAGGAAATCCCAGCTGGGCCAGCGTTTTCAGGTAGACTCTCAAAAACGTCGGCTGATAAGTACACGCATAGCGGAACGACGGCAGGATGTCAGGCGAGGTCGCCCCCAGCAGCCCGACCGTGCCACGTTTCATTCCCGCGCCACAGCGGATGCCAGGCTCGCCAAACACGAACACCGACCCGGCGATCATGTTGACGCCAGCGAAGTCACCGCACTTGCCAGCGATGGCAATCAACCCGCGACGCATCGAGTTGCCGATCTCGTTCCCGGCATCACCATCAATCAGGATCTCACCACTGGTCATCCCTTTGTGACCGCCGCGATAGACCGCCCCGACCATGTGCCCGGCGTTCCCATGAACACGGATTCGACCGCCATGCATTTCCGCACCGAGCCAGTCCGCGGTGTTCCCACGCACTGTGATCTCGCCGCCTCGCATTTCTGCACCGAGATGCATCCCCGCGTGGCCTTCGACCAGAATCTTTCCCGAAGTGAGGCCCGTCCCAATCAGCTTGACCTTGGAGCAGTCTCCCTGCCACACGATCGTCTCGTCATCGCAGGCCGAGCCGGTGACCGTAAAGAACTCACCCAGGGCGACCTGCTTGTTTCCGCGCTGAATGAGCGTACTCTTCACCTCATCCGCGGTCTGCGTCCGCACGTTCTCCATCCGAATCGAATCGACTTCGAGCGGGATGGCCGATGGCGTGTGGATCGCAATGGTCAGAGGCATAGGGATGACTGTTGTGAGAGGCGAAGAAAAATTGGTGTCTGCTAATGTTCGTCTTTGACAGTTCCGTTTACGGCTGGGCCTCTTCTGGTGGGTCCTCTGGTTCTTCGATCTTCGCTTCGATGTCTGCCTGCCCGCTGTCATTCGTTCCCAATAGAACCTCGGCGGTGACGCCGATGTCTCTCGCAATCACTCGGAAGAGAACAGGGGAAATGTCCCGCCCAGGATGAAATGGTACCGTGGTGGAACGACCATCGGGATGGCGAAACTGTTTGTGCGAACCTCGCTGACGAACTTCAACGAATCCGAGTTCCAGCAACAGGCGAACAACCTCGCGAGGCTTGAGTACTGGAAGCTTGGACATTCCTATGCGACCTCGACGGTCTGCGTCCCGATATACTCTGTTTCCAACGTTGGGGGGCCATCCTCCAAGAGCATGGCGATCACTTCACGCAGATTCTCGCGAAGTTCTTCCAGCGTCTCTCCTTGAGAATGTGCCCCCGGAAAACCGGGAACGGAGCCCACGTACAGCCCGGTTTCCGAGCAACGTTCGATGACAGCGGTAAACACGGACATGCTTCAAGCTCCTCGTCCATCCCACTGAAACAGCATTGCCAACCCCAAGGGAGGCAATGCTGTTCGATTCTCTTACGGCCTCAGAACAGTGTCAACGGGGCTTACGGCACGAAGGAAATCAGGGCGAACCGAACACTCCGCCCTGAGGCAGAGATCACACCACATCTGCCTGCGACCAGGTCCCGTCAACCAGACGCCACTGCTTGCCTGATGGGTTCTTGTTCTGCAGTGCCGGTGGCAGGCGGTGAGCCCGGACGTTGTCGTAGCTCTGCAGAATCGCAAACCGCCAGATGCTGGCTGGGAAGCCGACAGCGGTAAAACCGGGGTGGCCGGTCGCGGGGAACGGTCCACCGTGGTTCATCGACGAGACGACGGCCACACCGGTGGGCATCTTGTCATTGAGCAGGCGACCGACCTTCTCGCGAACAAGCGGGGCCAGCTGATTGTACGCGGCATCGTCGCTACCCTGTGTGTCGGTGTAGAGACAGCCCGTGAGGTTGCCTTCGAGCGTCTTGGCCACAGCGATCATCTGGGCCAGGTCCTTGGCGACCACGATCAGTGATGCGTTGCCAAAGGCCTCGGTCTGCAAGCCGTGGGGATTCTTCAGGTAGTCATCGCCACTCACCCGCAGGAGGGTGTTCGCAAAGCAGTACCGCTTGTCGTCGGCGGGCTTGTTTCCGCAGACCACCGTGGCGCCGGCCTTTTGGATCGCTGCCACGCCTGCGCGGAAGTTCTGCTCGACACCGCCGCTGAGCATGGTGCCAACCGGAGCCGCCTCAAACTTGGCGGCAACACCTGCGATGAACTGCTCACCAGCTGGGCCTTCGGGAACGATGACCAGACCGGGGTTCGTACAGAACTGTCCGGTGCCCATCAGACAGCTGCCGACGAAATCGTCGACCACAGCCTGGGCTCGCTCCTTCAACGCTCCGGGAAGGATGAAGACCGGATTCACGCTCGACAGTTCACAGTAGAACTGTTTGCCCCCCTTGTCGGCCGCTTCCTTCAGCGAGAGTCCCGTGTGCCGAGCCCCGGTGTAACCGCTGGCCCCGATCAGCGGGTGCGACACGAGCTTGTAACCATCGGCATGCGACGTGCGATAAATCAGCTGAACGAAACCAGCGGGCATGCCGGTCGCTTGTGCCGCCTCAAGGCACAGCTGAGCCAGCAGCAGCGTCGTGCCGGGATGCGACGAGTGCCCCTTGGCGATCACCGGATTTCCCGCCGCGACAGCCGAGGCAAAGTCCCCACCCGCGATGCCGTTGTACGCGTAAGGGAAGTTATTGGGACCGAAGACCACGACTGGTCCGATGGGGCCCAGCATCGACCGGATGTTCGACTTGGTATCGATGGTCGCGTTGGCCCACGAGCCTTCGCGGGCCGAGGCTGCAGCCTGGCGCAGCTGGTTGATCGTGCGGGGGAGTTCCGCCGACTTCAGGCGAGGTTCCACGGGCAGGCCGGTCTCGCGGTGAGCGATCGCCACGATGTCCGCTGCACGGGCTTCGATCCGATTGGCATAGTCTTCCAGGAAGACCGCGAACTTCTCGCCCGGCCAGCCACGCACCGCAGCTGCGGCTTCCGAGGCGTGCTGAATGACCTCTTCAATCTCGGCCCACGGGCTGATCGGAAACTTCTCGGCCAGAGGTTGCTTGTTCGAGGGATCGACGGCCTGAAAGGTTTCTTTTCCGGCGGAAGCCCGCCATTGACCATTCACGAGGATCGGTTGCACTGACATCGGAGACTCTGCAAGAGGAAGACTGGTTGACCAATCCATAGACTAACGCGAGAGAACTGACTGGTCGAGTTTGCGACGACGGGAACAGGCGGTGCCGACGATGAGGTCAACATCGACTGATGTGATGCTCGCGGTTCCCGAAGTGGCTCATCGCAGAAGGGCGAAACCTGGAGCAGCATCATATTTGGTCATCAATCGGGGAAAGAACAGACAGGAATGTCTGCTCCACTAAAACTCAAAAGTAGGACAGACACTCCGTCTGCCCCATCTGAAGACCAACTCTGAATTCCTTTTAGTAGGCCTCGGCGAACAGACCGGTTTCGGTGGTCACCCGTTGGGCGATGGCCTGGACCTCGTCGGGACTGAGGGCTGACACGAAGCTCTCGGCGGGCGGGCGGGCGACGGTGTAGATCTGGACGCGGGCCAGTTGGCCACCCTCGGCGAGAATGTGCTTCAGGCGTCCGATGTAGGCGGTGATCTCCGCGTCAGTCGGGCCGATTCCCTGAACTTTCATGAACAGGCTTTGAATCACGAGGGGCCGAACCCGGGAAGCCAGCAGCAGGTTGTCGAGCACTCGCTGAAACGGAATCGTTGTGCGATCGATCAGGTGGTAATACTCATCGGTCCCCGCATCGAGCTTGGCCCAGATCTCTCCCTGGTTCTGATCAAGGATCGCCAGCCCGCGCTCGACCGCTGGACGATGGAACATCGTCGCATTGGTGATGAGGACCATCTTGACCGCATCGAGCCCAAGTCGCCGTTTGAGTTCGGCAGCCCGCTCCATAATGACATCGAAGTTGCGGTAAGTCGTCGGTTCGCCATCCCCGCTGAAGGCCATGTCATTCAGGCGTCGCAAGTGCTCGGGCACGCTCGCGAACTGCGGGTGCGTAAAAATCTCCCCGCTGGCCACCCACTTGAGCATCGCTTCGAGTTCCGCCAGCAGCTGGTCGAACTCCACAAACCGCGTATCCGACTCGCTGCGGCGGTCGACCTGGCAGTAGATGCAATCGAAGTTACAGACCTTATCGGGATTCAGATTCACCCCCACCGAGATCCCCCGGCTGCGGCGCGACAAGACCGGGTAAACGAACCGGTTCTGATCGAACTCGCGCGGGTGCCGGGTGTGCTGGGGGAGAATGTCCATGGGAATCATCAATGCGTGTGATCAAGTATGAAGTGGATTATACCCACGAGTCCCCACGTACCAGTAGGACAGACATTCCTGTCTGTCCCAATATGGAGCTTCACTTGTCGAGCCCCTCTCATCGGGAGGGCGAAGCTCCCGCTGAGCTGTTGCTGCGATCTCGCGTCTTGTGTTGTTCGCGGCTCGGCGGGAGCCTCGCCCTCCCGTGTAAGCACAAACATGCTCGATATTAAACAGACACCCCCGTCACTCACCGGGTTCGGCGGAGTGACGGGGGCTCTGAAAGATCGAAAACTCGCCTGCGAAACTGGCCAGTCTACTTCCGTTTCGCGATGGCTCGTTTGACCGCCTCGCCCATGTCAGCGGGACTCGGCGCGACTTCTACACCGGCCGCTCGCAGGGCTGCCATCTTCTCTTCGGCGGTCCCGGCACCACCGCTGATGATCGCACCAGCGTGGCCCATCCGCTTACCAGGAGGAGCCGTCTGGCCAGCGATGAACGCGGCACATGGCTTGGTGACGTGTTCCTTAATGTAGGCAGCTGCTTCGATCTCGGCGTTACCGCCGATTTCGCCGATCAGCAGAATCGCTTCGGTGCCCGGATCGTCCTGGAACATCTTCAGCAGGTCGATGTACTTCGTCCCGATGATTGGGTCCCCACCGATCCCGACTGCGGTCGACTGCCCCATGCCGATGCGGCCCAGTTGCCAGGTCGCTTCGTAGGTCAAGGTTCCGCTCTTGCTGATCAGGCCAACTGTTCCGGCCTTGTGAATGTAGCCCGGCATGATGCCGATCTTGGCGACTTCGGGAGTAATGATCCCGGGGCAGTTCGGCCCGATGAGCCGCGACTTCGGATAGCCTTCGAGGAACCGCTTGACGCGGGCCATGTCGAGAACCGGAACCCCTTCGGTAATGGCGACGATCAGTCGCATCCCGGCATCGGCCGCTTCCATGATGGCGTCGGCACAGGCGACGGGCGGCACGAAGATCAACGAGGTGTTGGCCCCGGTCTTCTTCGCAGCTTCGGCCACCGAGTTGAAGACCGGAAATCCATCGATTTCGGTCCCGCCCTTGCCGGGAGTCACCCCGCCGACCATGACCTGGTCCTTCGGGCGGTGTTCGAGGGCGTAGGCCCGGCATTGCTGGCTGTGAAACAGGCCCACCTTGCCGGTGATGCCCTGGGTAATGATCTTTGTTTCGCGATCGACGAGAATGCTCATGGTAGATTTCTGCTGTCTATCGAACGGAGGCGTCAGCCATCCGAGTGTGTGTGATGTGGGAAGCACGAACAATTCGGCGGGGCGAGCGAAGCCCCGCCCGGCATCAGGCCTTCAGTGACGCGACCACCTTCTGGGCGGCGTCGGTCAGATCGCTGGCCGAGGTGATCTTCTTGCCGCTGTCCTTGAGCATCTGGCGGGCCAGCTCGACGTTCGTGCCTTCCAGCCGCACGACCAGTGGAACTGTGAATCCGACCGTGTCATAGGCGGACAGCAACGCAGTCACGATCGTGTCGCACTTCATGATGCCGCCGAAGATGTTGACCAGCACAGCCTTCACATTCTTGTCGGCCAGAATGATGCGGAAGGCCTCGGTCACCTGCTTCACGTCGGCTCCCCCGCCCACGTCGAGGAAGTTCGCTGGCTCGCCGCCGTGGAACTTGATGAGGTCCATCGTGCTCATCGCCAGACCGGCCCCGTTGACCAGGCAGCCGATGTTGCCGTCGAGCTTCACGTAGCTGAGGCCTGCCGCCTGAGCCTGGACTTCTGTCGGCTCTTCTTCAGTCAGGTCACGCAGCTCGGCCAGATCCTTATGCCGGAAGGCAGCGTTGTCATCGAACGTCACCTTGCCGTCGAGAGCCAGCAGCTGGCCATCTTTGGTGACGACCAGCGGGTTGATTTCGACCATGCTGCAGTCGCGGTCGACGAAGAACTTGGCGATCTTCGGCAGGAACGACTGAGCGAATTTGACGGCTTCATCGCTGAGCCCCAGTGCGTAGGCCAGCTTGCGAGCCTGGAACGGCTGGAACCCGAGCGAGACGTCGAAGTGTTCGCGGAAGATCTTCTCGGGAGTGTCGTGGGCCACGTCCTCGATGTTCATGCCCCCTTCGGAGGACATCATCACGCAGGGCAAGCCCGTTTCACGGTCGACCACGATTCCGAGGTACAGTTCGCGCTCGATCTGCAGACCTTGTTCGACCAGCAGTGTGCTGACCTGCTTGCCTTCCGCTCCGGTCTGAATCGTCACCAGCGTGCTGCCGAGCATGCGGGCGGCGTTGGCCTTGGCATCATCGGCCGACTTGACCAGTACGACACCGCGCTGTTCGGGATGCTCCTTGAAGGTTCCCTTGCCGCGTCCCCCGGCATGCACCTGAGACTTCACCACAGCGATCGAACCGCCGAGGGTCTTGAACGCCGCAGCTGCTTCTTCCGCGGTCTTCGCCACGATCCCTTGAGGAATGGCCACACCGGCCTTGGCGAACAGGGCTTTCGCTTGATACTCGTGAATCTTCATGGAAGTCTGGTCATCCGGGAAACGTGTTGCCGTTGGCACTCATGAACAGCTGCAGCGCATGCTGGGCGAGCTCTCGACATGATAGTTGCGGCTCAGGCAAAAGGCCACGTAACGGAGCCGCGTACTAGCAATCGAGAATCTCAAACCGGGCTGCCCAAATCCCCTGATATGGCAACCACTTCGGGCAACTGTGTTCAAACCTCGCAGGCCTGCCCCACTCAACATCAGCCCCGCCGGAAACTCGACGGAGATCGCCCAGCCCGCCAGTCATGAACCTGGGCCCGCTTTTCCAGACGCGGTGGTTGCGAGCAGGTCTGTGGCTTTCTACTGTTCATCAAGTCTTGCGCTGAGATGTTTGTTGATTCCCCTCGGTGAGAGTGCAGCGTCATGAAGTATCTTCCGGGTCTGTTCGTTGCATTGGTATCGCTCTTTCTCGGCGGTCAGCTGTCCCGAGCCAGTGCAGAAGACTCGGCTCCGAACACCGACCAGCCCTACGGCATCCCGCAGCGAGTGCCATTCACCACATCGCGAGTCGTCGGCAGCCCTGAACCCCCTCTGCCGTATCATGCGGTACGTACTCGGCCCGAGCTGGGCATCAACTTCCCGATTCACTGTATTCACGAACCGGGCACGCCGAATCAGTTTCTGTCCCACGAACAACGATCGATGGGCGAGTCGACCATAAGCCGCATCATCGAAACACCTGGGCAAGCCGAAATTGAAAAGCTGTTTGAGGTCGACGATGTCGCTTACAGCCTTTGTACTCACCCAAAGTTCGTCGAGAACGGCTACCTCTACGTCGGCAGCAACGGCCCCCGCAAGTCCGACAACAAGCACAGCCGCGTGACTCGCTATTCCGTCTCCCGGACAGCTCCCCATACCGTCGATCCAAAATCGGCCGTCACCATCATCGAGTGGAAGTCGGACGGCCACGACGGAGCGGCGATCGCCTTCGGACTCGATGGTTACCTGTATGTCACGACGGGAGACGGAACGTCCGACTCCGACATCGATGTCGTCGGGCAACGGCTCGACACCCTGCGAGCCAAAGTCCTGCGAATCGATGTTGAACATGTCGACGACGGCAAGAACTACTCGGTGCCCAAGGACAATCCCTTCGTCGATATGCCGGAAGCCTGTCCCGAAACCTGGGCGTACGGCGTGCGGGCTCCCTGGCGCGCTCACGTCGATCCTCACACCGGCCAACTGTGGGTGACACAGAATGGTCAGGACCTGTACGAGCAGGTTTATGCCGTGCAGCGTGGGGCGAACTATGGCTGG
>CANJZR010000074.1 GCA_947479075.1 Planctomycetaceae bacterium | reverse complement strand
CCGCGATCAGCGTATGCACACAATCCTCCGGCCGCAGCTCATTACTCCAGCCCCCCTCCGGCGTCGCCCCTCGCAAACCAGCACAACGGATGTCAGTGATCTTCATGGGGGTGTCTCAGGTAGAGAGGGCTCGATGCTTCAGTTGGTAAGTCCGAAGTATGACGAGCCCCGCCACAATTCGCACGTATCTGGTTAGTTGGAAAACCGTAGGAGGCTCTGTCGGGTGGAGTGGCTGAATCGCACATCGAACAGCAGTACCGGACGGGTGGATGGCGACCAGCTTCTGTGGCATGACTCGCTACCACAACAGCATTTCATAGAGGTTGTGTCGAGAGTCGGTCCACAACTGCGGTGTCCCAAGATTGCGGGTGGCTCCATCGCTCAGTGCGACTTTCTCAATTGCTGAAAGGGCAGGTGACATGAGCACCCAACGGGATGGTAGTGTGAGTTGCTCTGGGCGGGCCAATCGGTCGGTGATCTCCACCGCTTGCCAGTGAAAGCGTTCTGTTTGGGCTGCCAGGACCGGGCTGAGATTGAAGTATTGGCTGGAGATGTGCGTAGCGATTACGCCATCGGGTGCCAGATGCTTTCGATAGATATCAAACGCCTCAGAGGTGAGCAGATGAATCGGGACAGCGTCGCTTGAGAATGCGTCCAGGACCAGGATGTCGTAGTTTTTCGGCGGCTCGTGTTCCAGGGACAGACGGGCATCGCCGGGGATCAACGTCACATCCGCCTCTGAATCCGACACATATCTGAAGAAGTCGCGGGCGAGTTCCAGAACTGTCGTATCGATCTCGTAGAAGTCGATGACATCGCCTCGACGTCCGTAGGTCGCCAGCGTACCAACGCCCAACCCAATCACTCCGATCCGACGTGGCCGATCCGCATGGTGGGTCTGTAGCTCTCTGGCGACTCCAGAAGTTGCCCCATAATACGTCGTTGGTAGACGGGCCAGTTCCGGCCGCAGTAGTTGGAGGCCATGTCGCGTGCCTCCATGAACCTCTTCGAAGAATGATCCATTCGGGTTTCCTTGGCCTCGCTCGACAACGCGGATGACGCCGTAAAAGTTGCGGGAAATCAGGTGGACGTTTCGCAATGTGGCCGAAATGTCCCGATAAATCCCGATTCCGAGCGGAACCACCACCAGAATCATCCCCAGCCAGATCACTCGCAGGCTGCGATCCCGCCATCCCTGGGGACTCGTCCCGATCCAGATCAATGGCGGCATGATCGCAGCCAGGATCAGGCCGAGATGATGTTCCAGGAACATCGAGAACAGAGCTGGGGCGATGACAGCCACAAACAGGCCTCCCGCAGCCCCGCCGGCTGCCGTCACGAGATAGAACTCAGTGAGTACCCCGCCAGATCCGTTTCCCTGACTGGGGGAATGCGGCTTGAGTCGGACCATCTCGCCATGACACACCATGCAGATCGCGAAGAATGTCCCCAGATGAACACAAAACTCAACAGGCAACGATCCGTATGAGGCCATACCCTTTTGCTGTCCGATCAGATATCCGCTGATGACCAATAAGATCGCAGTCACGATTCCCCATATCCATCGACCAGCCCAGGCTTCCCTTGAGAAGCAGATGATCAACGAAACCAGATAGAGAGTCAGCGGAGCGACCCAGAGAAACGGAACCGGACTCACGTCTACGGACAATTTGGTCGTTACAGCCGAGAGCAACAATGAAGGCAACATCGACAACGAGAACCACAAGAGTATTGCTTCTCGCGAGGCTCGAGTTTCGGCAACAGCTAAGTCGTGGGGGATTGTTCCTGAATCGCCCGCCGATCGGGACGCTCTCCACCCACACGTCACGCACAAGGCCACATACAAGGTGAACAACGCGTACCACATCTGGGCCTGCTGTTGCGAGGAGAACCACACATCGACCACAAATGGATAGGCGAGCAGTCCCAGAAGCGATCCAACATTGGATAAGGCATAGAGCGGATAAGGGGAGGCACCGGGGCAGGCCCGCGAGAACCAGACCTGAACCAGCGGCCCGGTGGCACACAGCAGTAAATACGGTAGTCCGATATGCCAGCACAGTAATCCAAGAATCTGAAGTGTCTGATTTGCCTCTGCGATCGGCTTCCAGGCCTCAGAGGGAAGGATTGGGGATAGCAGCGCCAGGATCAGCAGCACCGTCTGTAACATCCACTGCCCGCGCGGACTGAGCCACTGGATGATGGAATGGGCCAGTAAATAGCCCAAAAATAACAACCCCTGAAAGAAGAGCAGGCAAACCGTCCAGACACTCGGACTTCCACCAAACCACGGAAGTATCAGCTTGCTCATGAGAGGTTGGACCTCAAACAGCAAGGCAGCGCTCAGAAAGACGGTAATCGCAAAGAGAGTACGACCGGTCTGGTTCGGCGATGTGGGAGACATTAGATGGCTTTCAGACTCGATCGGGGTCGTGATATCTGGTTGTCGAGGAGCCAATCCTGATTGCACAGGTTGTTATGGATGGCCGGATGGACTCATTGGCGGAGTCCGTCAGTCGATCAACATCAGAAGAGCAAGCAGGGCTGGTCAGTTCGACGATTTCGAACAGCAAAAGGGAGACTCCACTCTGCTCCAGAAATCAGCGCCTATGAAAGCCAGCGCTGAGATCGAAGTGGCGTCATTTACACCTCTGCCGAGCATGACCAAATAACACGGTTCGACAAGCGAACGTGGCGGCGTAGGTGTTAAATACTGGTTAAGAAGGGGGGCGAGTCAGCCGTAAAGAGGTTGCCTCTGCACATAGAAGCCCAGGGGAGACCTGTCGAGTTCAGTTCATTCTGCACGTGACTGTACACGACAACCCGGTAGGGGTGCGTATCACTCCACAGGCGTATCGACCGTGACCGTGGCATTCGTGATCGGCTTGGCCGGTGCGGCTTCCACATCGGGCGAGCGCCAGGACCGTCCGCTGCGCTGAAGGAGCTGGTGGGCGGCTTTGGGGCCCCACTGGCCGGCGGGGTAGAGTTCGGGGTGGTGGTCGGCCGATTCCCAGGCCTTGAGGACCGGATCGAGGAATCGCCACGCCGCTTCGAGTTCGTCGCTGCGGGTAAACAGCGTCGAGTCGCCGCGCATCGCATCGAGCAACAGCCGTTCATATGCCTCGGGCAGGCCACCGCTGAACGTGTTCTGGTAGCTGAAGTCCATGTTGACCGGCTGGACCTGGTAGTTCATGCCGGGACGTTTGGCACAGAACGTCAGCGAGATGCACTCCTTCGGCTGGATGTGGAAGACCAGCGTGTTCGGGCGGGCGTCGACGATGCCGCATACATCCCCGTCGCATTCCACCGTGTGGAACAGGTTCAGCGGCGGCAGTTTGAACTGGATTGCGATCTCGGTAACGCGGGACGGCATCCGCTTGCCCGTGCGCAGATAGAAGGGCACTCCAGCCCAGCGCCAGTTGTCGATCCGGACTTGCAAGGCCGCGAAAGTCTCCGTCCGCGAATCGGGATCGATTCGCTCTTCATCGAGGTAGGCTTTGACTCGCTTGCCCTTAATCGCAGCTGCGGCATACTGCCCGGCGACTGCCCAGTCAGCAATCGGGCCGCCGGGTCGACCGGGGGCGAGTGACTGCAGGACCTTCAGCTTCTCGTTCCGGATGTAATCCGCCTCGAAACTCGCGGGTGGCTCCATCGCAACCAGGCACAACAGCTGGAGGACGTGGTTCTGCAGCACATCGCGCAGAGCGCCAGCCTTGTCGTAGTACCCGCCGCGGCCGCCTTCGATACCCTGGGTCTCGCCCACGGTGATCTGGATGTGGTCGACGTGGTTGCGGTTGAACAGCGGTTCAAAGATCGCGTTGCCAAACCGGAACAGCAGCAGGTTCTGGACGGTCTCTTTGCCCAGGTAGTGATCGATGCGGTAGATCTGGTCTTCACTGAGCAACCGGTTGAGCGATTCACTCAAGGAGTGGGCCGATTCCACATCGTGCCCAAAGGGCTTCTCGATGATGACCCGCAGTCGATCTCGATGTTCGGGCGGCGGGATCATTCCCGCTGCGGCCATCGACTCGATCGATGGGAGAAAGAGTTCCGGGGCAGTCGACAGGTAAACCAGACGCTTGCCAGTCAGCCCGTTGTCCTGTTCCAGCGATTCGACCTCCTGCCGCAGCCGATGGAAATCCTCTGGTGAGGAGAGATTCGCCTGAACATAGTGCAGCCGTTCCGCGAAGCGGGTCCAGCTCTCCAGATCCATCCCGTCACGCGCATGGTCGCTGGCTGCGGCGAGCAGCTCAGCGCGAAACGACTCATCCGATTTCGGACGCCGGGCGACCCCGATCACGAGCGACCGATCGGACAGGAATCCATCCTTGTACAACCGATACAACGCGGGGATCAGCTTGCGGGATGTCAGGTCTCCCGAGGCTCCGAAGATCAGAACGGTAATGTCTTCGATGGGGGCGACAGGCAATGGTTGAGACATGCAAACAACACTCAGTGGAAATCGAATCGAGTCGTCGAGCGAGGGAGAGAATCTACTTGTCGCCTTCGAACACGATGCGGGTCTTGGAGACGATGTCGTGGATGGCTTTCTTCTGCGGATGGAAGGCACACGACAGGAAGGAGATGCCACCCGTCAGCGTTGACAGCTCCACACAGATCCAGCGGATCGTGGCTTTCTTCACAGAGAGCGGACGGTCCAGTTCTTTCTGCTTGATTTTTTCGCCATCCGGAATCGCGATGAGGCCAAAGGCCTCCATCCCCAGAGTCGCTCGAGAGGGACCGGAGTGTGAGCCAGCAAAATACATCCAGCGGTTATAGGTCACGAGAACAATGGGCAGGATCAACGTGACGATCAGGCTTTCAGTTCCCAGGAGCATCCAGGCAGCACCCACGACTCCTATCAAACCCATTCCAATCATCACGAGTTTCTTGTTGTGAGTGACAATCAATGTGGACAGCGGGAAGAGACACGAGTCAGTGGTAAAGGCCAGGAACCGTACCCAGAAACCTGCCGGTGTGAGCGGGAATATCCGTTGATCCAGGTCGAGCGAGTGGCTGAAGTGCTTGGCAATGAGCCCATTCACCTTCATCTGGAACAGCAGCGGGAACCCCAGAGCAATGAAGAACGGAACCACGATCAGGAATGCCAGGCAAAACATGAGTGGCATCTGGATCATCACGAACATGAATGAGCCGGGCTCCAGCGGCGTCGTGTTATCGATAAACTTGCCGATCCAGCTGGTGAGTGAGGCCGTCCAGTTGTAGATGCGTGGATTGTTGAACAGGTTCAGCGTTCCAAAGAACCAGGCAAATGCGAATGCGATCCCGCCAAACGTGACCATGATCAGGAAGCTGAACGTGTGGTACACCATGATGGGCCCGATGTTCTTGAACACCAGCTTGAGCAGCTCCCATCCAATCCAGGCCTTGTGCTGGTGGCGGGCGATCATGTGCACGGTGGCGATCGGAAACGCGATCACAGGAAGCGCCAGGATCGAGACGCCCATGATGCTGAACACGGCGACGCTGAAGTTGGGGTAGAACCGAGGAGGAATGACTCCTCCTGCGATGATCGTAGGAACAATGACCGGCAGCAGGGCCAGCGCCAGGATCAGCGGCAGGCTCACCACCGCGGGCCACAGAAACGCTGCCAAACCGAGTGCCACATTCGTGAAGAAGTCGTAGAAGATCCGGTCGGACTCCAGCTTCTCGTTGTAGAGGTGAGCGGACACGATCTTTCGCGTCAGGAACCAGATCCACCCCGGAGCTCCCACGGCCATCACCACTGTCATGGCAATCCAGAAGACCTTGGGCGGCATCTTCTCGCAGTACCGCACCATGAAGTAGCAGGCCATGTACAACACGATAAAGAACGATGCGATTCCGCCGGTACGCAAGGCCAGGGCCTTGTACTCCAGCATGAACGCCCAGGATTCTTTCAGGACATTCTTGTAAAACGCTGAAGTGGAACGTCCCGCGGTGGAGCGTTTGACCTGCTCGCGCTTGTCCATCTGACCTGTCGCCAGATCTCGACCGCATCCGGGGCAGATCTCATCCTCTTCGTCGATTGGCTCTGCGCAAAACGGACAAATGGAATCGTTCTGGTCTTCAATCCCATAGTCATCCAGACCACCGAGAAACTCACCCTCTTTGCGGGCAGTTTTTGCTTTCGGCTTCGCGGCTGGTTTGGATTTACTTGGGTGAGCTTTCTCAGACGGAGCATTCTCCCCAGCTGCGGGCTTCGCACTCGGGGTATCGTCGCCAGCTGGGATCTTGAGCTTGGCGTTGCATTTGGGGCACGCGACCGTGCGCCCCCGGGCTTTGTCGGGAACGTTCAAGACCTGTTCGCAACCGTTGCAACGGATTTTGACCGGCATGGACTGGCTCCACTCAAACCATCGCACGAGCTTCGGGTGAATCCTCGGCAAAGGCGGGTGGCCACCGAGCGACCTGTTCACTTTATCAAACTTCCCATCGGATGCATCTCCGGCACGTCGTCCGATGATCTAAAGCAGTGCGTTGGGAGCGGTTTTGACGGCTGTGATTCGAGCATTGGCCGCGAATGCCTGACAGAGCTGTCGAAGTCTTGCCTGGGCAAGTCATTCCCGCTCCGGGAATTTCTATTCACGGATGGGACGAAAGACGATGATGACGGTAACATGCTCCCTTCCCGAGGGGATGAGGTCCGCACCTTCTCGCGGAACGTGACCAGTGCGAAGTGGCTGGTCTCCAAGGGTTGCGACAGGTTCCGAACGAATGCCCTCCGATTTCAACACGCTGCTGCTGCCGGACTTGCGCGAAATGCTGGCACAGCATGACGACGCTGGCGTTGGGGTGTTCTGTCGCGAACTCTACCCCGGGGTCGTGGCGGAGGTCCTCGAAGGGGTTGATGCCGGACAAACATGGGAGGTTCTGTCGCATACAACTCCCGAGCGACAGGCCGAGATCTTCGAATACTTTCCGCTCGACTTTCAGGTCGAACTCGTCAAAACCATCCCGCATCAGGCTCTCTCTCGCATCATCGAAGAGATGCCACACGACGACCGTGTCGACCTGATCAGCGAGATGGAACCGGAGCTGGTTGAGAAGTTGATGCCGCTGATCGCGCATGCGGAGCGGGCTGACATTCTGAAGCTGTTGCAGTACCCGGAGAAGAGCGCCGGGTCGTTGGTGACCACCGACTATGCGTCATTGCCAGCTGACATTACGGTGGCCGACGCCCTCGAACGGCTCCGTCACCAGGCTCCCAGTCGCGAGACGATTTACTACGTCTATATTGTCGACGAGCAGCGGCACCTGCTGGGGTTTCTCTCTCTGCGTAAGCTGATCATGGCCAAGCCGAATGTCCGGCTGTCGGACATCATGCTGCGCGGGGTCAATGCTCTGCATGTGGAAGACACGCGCGAGTACGCTGCGAATGAGATTCTGCGGAACGGCTACATCGCGATGCCGGTCGTCGACAAGGACGACAAGCTGGTCGGTATCATCACCTATGATGATGCCGCCGAAGTCCAGAACGAAGAAGCGGAGCAGGACGCCTATCGTCAAGCCGCCGTGGCCCCACTCGAGGACGGTTACCTCGACACGCCTCTGCTGACGCTGGCGTGGAAACGCGGCATCTGGCTCGTAATTCTGCTCGGTGCCTCCTCGGCGACCGCTCATGTGCTCAACTACTTCCAGCCAGGTGACGGGTCAGCTGCCACAGCCTGGATGGTGTTGTTCCTGCCCTTGGTTCTGGCCAGTGGGGGGAACGCCGGATCGCAGTCGGCCACGCTGGTCGTGAGGGCGATTTCGCAGAATGAGACCGAGGGACAGGTCCGCCGGATCGCCTGGCGCGAGGTTCGAATCGGCATCATGCTGGGACTGACACTGGCCTCGATCGCGTTTGTGATGGCGTGGCTGTTGTTATCACGGACTGAATACGCCACGACAGTTTCGCTGACCGTATTTCTCGTCGTCGCGTTCGGGACATTCTTCGGGGCCATGCTCCCGCTCAGCCTGAACCGTGTCGGCGTCGATCCCGCCCTGATGTCCAATCCACTGATCGCCTCGATGAGCGACATGCTGGGGGTCGTGATCTATTACAATATGGCCAGCTGGCTGACGAGCGTCGTGTAAGGCGACCTCAAGTGCCTCGTTAAGCCGTCACACCTGACGTTGGGGGCCCGCCGCTTGGCCCTGTTGATCTCTGAGTCATATTTCGCCGCAGGAATTGTCTGCGGTCGGACCCCTTACCACGGCACTTCCATCAACCCGACGATCTGGCGGGCGAGGTTATTGACCGTGTCCTGCGTGGCGGTGGCCATCGACTGTCCCGGTTCGGGGGCGAACGATGTGGTGCCGAGCAACTGAGCGGCGTTACCCGCCAGGGGAACGGTTTGCTGATTGATGATCTGGCCGGTCCGCAGGTCTTCCCACTTCACTTCCACGCCCAGCGACAATTCCAGCTCGCGCGGATCGTCGTATTTGTTCTGGTTGGGTTCCCGTTTGTCGATTCCGATGATGCGACCGGTCAGTCGTGTATCGGCCCCCGGCTCCTTCGCCAGACGATAGGGGGTACGCATCTGGATTTGCTTCTGCACAGCTTCGGTCAGCTGTGTTTCATAACCGCGTCGGAAGTCGGTACACACAAAGGTCGGGACGTGGACGGTACGAATGTTGGTGGCATAAGGAGCCCCCAGGGTATAGCCGCATCCCGACAAGACACTCAGATTGGCAATCGACAACAGACCCACGCCGAGTTGGCAAAGTGCCGACCGGCGTGATTGTGAATCTGTGATGGGAGCCTGTGGTTTCACGGCGATACGACTTAATCCAGAGACGCTCGTCCTGCGGATCGTTCTTCGGCCGAGGCCTCTTGGTAACGCGGGACGGGAGAAGAGTTCGGAGTGAATTCTTCAGAGTCTGATTCCTCAGGCTCCGTGGAATCAGGCTCTTCATCCGGTGCCGGGACAGCCCGTTGCGGCCAGTTGAATTTGGGAAGGCGGAGTGGAGCTTTGGGAGCTTCCTCTTCCTCGGCCTCAGGCGGGGCTTCGGTCTCTTGCTGCTCACTCGGGTCAGGCTTCTTGGAACCGACCCGTGGCCAGCTCCATTGAGGTTGCACGACGGCTTGTCCCTGTTCCTGAAGAATCTTGCGAGACCGTTCCGCGTACTCTGAGTCGGGGAACTTGTTGATCAGGATGTTGCAATAGATGGCGACCGACTCCGGAGAGTTCTTCGCCTGGTAGTACTCCACCTTGTCCCAGATGCGAGCCACTTCGGCTTCATACATCTTGTTGAGTTCGCCACCCAGACGGTTCCGCTCCTCTTCCGACAGATCCGGGAAGATTCGCAGGGCAGCCTCTTTGAGTTGGATTGCTTCGTTGAGGTTCTGTCCGTCGTAGTTCGAACCCTGATAGCTGGCCAGAGTCACGTGTGACCCCAACAGGAACGCATCCTGGAAGTGGGGGCTGTCGGGATATTGCTCTCGCAGCAACTTGTAGAGCCGGGACGACTCCTCGAAGTCCTGTGTCCGCAGGTGGAAGCTGGCCGACACCATCAGCGCGTCGTCTGCCAGTGGTCCCGTCGCGTCATGCAGCCAGACTGATCGCAGGGCCTGGAGTGCCCGACCACGAGTGTCAAACACGGGGCGAGTGTTGTCGAAGAAATTCGGGACGATCGGGATGTAGAACGAATCGACGTTCGCGAAATCCTCGACCTTTTCCGCTTCATCAGGGTCCTTCTCGTCCGAGACGACCTGCACATCGCCGGTGGCCTGAGCCTTTTCCGGAAAGCCGAGCCAGATACGAGCGATCTGGAAATATCTCCGCGAGACCGTGTCGAGGTGGCGGGTCGATGGGTAACGGTTGATCAACTCGTCGTAGCTGTCTTGTGCAGCTGCGTAGCGGTGCTGGTCATACTGGCATTCGGCCTTCATGAAGAGCGAGTCTTCTTCAATCGGGTCGCCGAAGTTGTCGTAGGTATCGAACGTCGCGGCGGGCTTCACGCCCCACCAGCGGTCGATGCGGCTGTGGAATGATTCGTGTGTTTTTCGGCGTTGCTTGGCCAGGCGTTTAAACGCCTTCTCGGCTTCTTTGAATCGGCCAGCCTCATAGAGGGCTTCGGCAGCCTGATACTCCGTCAGCCCTTCGATCTGGCTGGGATCGTTCTGGGTGAGTGCTTCTGATTTTTCGCGTTTCCACTTCGCCCCCTTCAGGGAACGTTCCAGCGGCCCCATATAACCTGGGGGCGACTGGCTGGTGGAACTGGCGGCCAGACGGACATCTGGGCGATTCGGCGTCTGAGACCGCACCAGATTCGCTTGATTCGCACATCCGCTTCCCCACAGGGTCGCCAATAACGCCAACCCCCGAAATTTCGGGAATGAGGCAGAGCGGATTGGAAGTGGGGACGACATGTCAGGCGAATCCATTCGCACGGAGTGGTTTTGCCAGCGTTGTGACTCTGTCGAGACACTCCAAGGCAAACTTACGGGATTCTGCCACGAAACGCCGTTTGGGGGCTAGACGAGTTTTCAGAACCGGCGTCTCTCGTGCAGAATGTGCCGACGCTGTCGGGGCAGCGGATGTGAGTGGTCATAGCTGAGGGGGTTTGTCGGCGATGAAAGTTGTTGTCTGCTTTGGGTTTGCGGAGTTTTGTTCTGGTGCCCGTTGGTGAGAGCCAAAGAAGTTGGGATGCGAGCGGCAATTCCAGTTGGCGCCGCAAGTCGCCGCGGCGTGACCTCTAATGTCATAAGCGGTCCGCTGGGAGAGTCAGGGAGAAACCTTCGAGGGAGGTTGCCGGAATGTCCATGTAGACTTTCGATCACGGAACCAGTGAGTCTAAGATTTTTCCCATGAAGCCCCCGTCGCCCGAATCGATCTCCGATCGTTTGAATGACTTATACCGCACCGAATCGCGGCGAGTGTTTGCCACTCTGGTGCGGTTGTTGCGGGATTTTGATCTGGCGGAAGAGGCGATGCATGAGGCGTTCGCCCTCGCGCTGACTCAATGGGCGGAAACTGGCGTTCCGGAGAATCCTCGGGCGTGGCTGGTCTCGACCGGACGGTTCAAGGCCATCGATGCAATGCGGCGGCGGGGTCGGCTCGACGT
>CANJZR010000073.1 GCA_947479075.1 Planctomycetaceae bacterium | reverse complement strand
AGATCGATGTTCGACTCGCCGAGCACAATCCCCCCAAGCCGGGTTGGGGATACACCGCACTCAGGCTAATTCCGATTGTCCACTTGTGGGGCTTCGATTCCGTGGGTCGCCCTCGTGAGGCTGTCATCGCTGATGTGCGCGACCGGATTTCGAATATCCCCGGTGCCGCCGTCAATATCGGTCAGCCGATCTCGCACCGTCTGGATCACATGATGTCTGGCATCCGTGCACAAATTGCAGTGAAAGTCTTTGGACAGGATTTGCGGGAACTTCGGACAGCCGCCTACGACATCCAGGAGCGCATGCAGCCGATCCCCGGCATCGTTGATTTGCAGATCGAACCGCAGGTCGAGATTTCGCAGGTCCGCCTGAAAGTCAAACGCGATGAGGCCGCTCGTTATGGACTCGCTCCGGGAGACATCGCTGAACTCCTGGAGACGGCCTACAAGGGGCGAGTTGTCTCGCAAGTGCTGGACGAAGATCGGTACTTCGGTCTGGTGGTGAAATTCGATGACGAATCGCGGAGCGACCCAAGTGTCATCAACGAGACGATTTTGGAGACGCCCTCCGGTCGCCGAGTGGCACTGGGGCAGGTGGTCGAAGTGCTGGACACGACCGGACCGAACACTCTCAACCGGGAACACGTTCAGCGCCGAATTGTCGTCTTCTGTAACACACAAGGGCGAGACCTTGAGAGTGTCGTCGCCGACATCAAACAGGCGCTCGCACCGGTTGAAGTCAAACTGCGAGACTTGCCGGGTAGCTATTATCTGGAGTACAGCGGGCAATTCGAGGCCCAGCAAGACGCCAATCGTCGCCTCGCGATCCTGGGGACGATCAGCATTCTCGGAGTGTTCATGTTGCTGTGCAAAGCTCTCAACTCGTGGAGAGCTGCATTGCAAGTGCTCGTCAATATCCCGCTGGCCGCGTTCGGTTCGGTGTTGACGCTACTGATCGTGAACCGCCCCGAGTGGTCTGCATTACAGGCGGTTCCGTGGTGGGACTGGCCACGGATCTGGGTCGGTGCCACCAGCCTGTCTGTCGCACATTGGGTCGGATTTATCACGTTGATCGGAGTCGTCAGTCGCAACGGCATCATGATGATCTCGCATTACATCCACCTGATGCAGCATGAGGGCGAAGCCTTTTCTGAACAGATGATCGTACGCGGCAGCCTGGAGCGTCTTGCTCCCGTGATGATGACCGCCATGACCAGCTTCATCGGACTCTTGCCGCTGCTCTTCGGAGCAGGCCAGACCGGCAAGGAGATTCTCTATCCACTCGCGCTGGTCGTCTTCGGCGGCATGCTGACGTCGACGATTCTCGATCAGGTAGTGACTCCGGCGCTATTCTTCAAATTCGGTCGCAGAGTCTTCGACCGTTCGCTTTCGACACCAGCGTTCGACCAGCAGCCGGTCAGCGTTGCCGCATACTCTCCAGCCGCGCCCACGACATCAAATCCTCCAACGCCCTAGAAGAGTTGCATTCACGGCCGGTTCATGTCGGGAATTGTCGATGGGAGAAACCTGATGCCACATGACCTTCACAAATCGAAGTCGGAAATGGTTCCCTCAATCTTGTTGGCCAATCATCGTAGGTTCCTCAGCTTCCTCGAGTCGCGTGTCGGGAGCCGTGACGATGCCGAGGAGATTCTGCAAGATGCTTTCGTCCGCTCCGTGCAAAAGGGGGACGAGATTCGCGACAGCGAGAATACGGTCGCCTGGTTCTATCGACTGCTGCGAAACGCGGTCGTCGATTATTATCGCCGTCGTTCGGCTGGAAATCGGCTTCTGGAGACGTTTGCTCGACAGCTATCTGACTCCGACGAGCGAGCCGATCCGACGACGCAACAAGTGGTTTGCGAATGTGTCCATGAACTTGTGGCGGTCCTCAAGCCGGAACATGCAGACTTGATCACTCAGGTCGATTTGCAGGGAGCCGACGTGGGTACGGTGGCGGATTCGTTGGGTATTACTCCCGGCAATGTCCGAGTTCGCTTACACCGAGCGAGAGCGGCTCTGCGACAGGAGGTCGAACGAACGTGCCGTACCTGTGCCACGCATGGTTGCATGGATTGCACCTGCGGCAAGCAGGAGCGTGCCTGTAATGAAGTGGAATGAGCGGTCGCGGACAAGCGGATTGCTTCGGCCCTGTTTGCCCCTCGTTTCCCACATTTCACGGGATTTCGACGATCTTCACAAAAAGGCCGTAACGCGGCGCGGGATGAGCCGTCTGCCAGGGCATGAACAGGGACGCTGGTCAGCAATTCCGACCGTTGGTTGGTCGGGCCACGCGAACCGGAAAAGAAGCCAGAGCCATGACAAAGACACTTCAACTCAAGACCAATCTCGACTGCAAGGCCTGCATCGCGGCTGTTACGCCGTACCTCGATGCCGAGCCATCCATTGAACGCTGGGACGTGGACATTGCCAATCCCGAGAAGACGCTCACCGTGCATGGCGATTCCATCTCGATGGAAACCATCCAGGCTGCAGTCACGAGAGCCGGATTCCAAGTGCTTGGTGAAATCACCGCGTCGCCAGTCCGCTCGGCTGCTGACGCGGCAACTGCCGATGTGTCAGATCGAACGACGTACTACCCGTTGCTGTTGCTGGCGACGTTCCTCGTTGGCCTCGTTCTGCTGCTGGAATGTCGAGCGGGCGTGTTCGTGTGGGCGCGAGCCATGCAAAACTTCATGGGCGCGTTCTTTCTGACATTCGCGTTCTTCAAACTGCTGGACCTGCGAGGATTCGCGGAGTCGTACCGCATGTACGACATCATCGCCAAACGCTTGCCAGCCTACGCCTACATTTACCCGTTTATCGAGTTGTCGCTCGGTGTGGCCTATGTCACGGGAGTCGTCCCGCTGGCCACCAATTTCGCCACGTTGGTCGTCATGTCCATCAGCAGCGTCGGCGTGATTCAGAGTCTGCTGGCCAAACGAACGATCCGCTGCGCTTGCTTGGGAACCGTGTTCAACTTGCCCATGTCCACCGTCACGCTCGTCGAAGACACGCTCATGGTTGGAATGGCGGCAGCGATGCTCTTCGTGGGTTCACACGGGCCAATTTCGACGATCCTCGGCATCTGAGGCTTCTTGACGTTGTGACGTTCCGTTGGCCGCTCACTTTGCATGAGTCATTGTGTTCGAACGTCAGAGCTGCCGTGCCGATCTGAACCAATCCAAAGCGGTTCACAAGGCAAGGTGCTGTTCAAAATGCGAGATGAGCCGATCGATTTCCTCAACGTCCTTGGCTCCGATCACGGTGATGTGACGCCGCTGATGTTGCCAGGTGGCGGCGAGGCATCCGTCAACCTGGACGAGGCGCGTTAGTTTTCCCGAACAAACCTTTGAGGAGGAGGGCCGCTCACCGAACCATGCGGCTTGATCGATGTCGTGCTCGAATACGCACACCATCCCGCCATCCTTCCGGTGGTAGCACGCCTCTAAACATCGGCAGCAGGGCATGTTGAGTAAGTATGCTGCATGCGGTTCATACTCGATCGGAAGACCGTCCGCGACGACTGGGCGATACTTCAGTTCACGGATGGCATCTGGGATTTCGACTGGCACGCCCGTAAAGCTTGTCAGCAGATGACGCTGGGCCTCGTGGGGAGTTTTCTCAAATGAGTCGAGAAAGATTCCGAAGTGTTCAGTGAGATGATGATGGTCATGAACGTGCCAATGCGTGGATACGAACAATGACACACTGGCCAGCAATAACAGGGCAATTGTCAGCAGCACTTTGCGAGACTTGGGCCGAGATGATGGCACGATCGGATGGGTTGGCAGTTGTCTCGTGTCGAGTTGAGCCGCAATGCGAGGCCAAGCCTGACTCGTGGGTGCCGGCTGATCAAGTCTTGCCGTCAAATCAGAGAGCTTGTGGAGTGTCTCCAACTCTGCCGCACAAACAGCGCAGCCACTCACATGGACCGAGACAGAATCAGCCTTGTCCGTCGAGAGTTCGCCATCGTAGTAGGCGGAGAGCAAATCCATGACTTCGCCACATCGCATGACTACTGCTCCCAGCCGAGTTCTACCAAGTACTGTTTCAAGAGTTGTCGAGCACGGCCCAGTCGCGAGGCCACGGTCCCTTCTGGAATCTGTAACACGACTGCGATCTCGGCATAAGACTGTTTCTCCACTTCTCGAAGCAGGAACAGAGACCGCAACTCGGGTTCGAGTCGCGTCAGAGCGTACTCCATCAGTTCCTTTTGGTCAAAGTCGCGTACTTGGTCCAGCTTCCGGTCCATGATGTCACTTTCGAGAGAGACCGAACGTCGGCTCCGTTGCTTTCTCAGATGCTGCAACGATTCATTGACTGACAAGCGGTAGAGCCAAGTCTCAAACCGTGATTGACCCTGGAATTGGTTCAGCTTCCGAAAGACTTGAAGAAACACTTGCTGCAGCAGGTCTTCCGCGTCGTCCCGTCCCACCATCCGAATCAGCAGCCGATACACACGGCGGTGGAAATACTCATACAGTTGTCGCTGAGCCTCGCGACTTCCGTAACTCACTTCTGCCAACAGGCGAACCAGATCGTCATCATGGAGTGCCAGTGATGGCCGCTCGATATCGAACCCGGATGACGAGGCCGTAATCATGATCAGCATCTCGATGTCATGAAAGTCTTCCAATCACTACAAGAAGGACTGAGGTTCTGAAGAAGCAAATGGAGTGCCACAGTGACCTTCCTTGGCAACGCCGGAGTTGGTCTCATCATAGCCCAGATTGCGTGCGACATGGCGACACAGTGTGCGACAGGGTGACAAATAGGTCATTTAATGTGCGAAACGGAGCGATACCATTTTTTTGACTCAAAAAACAGAAAATCTCAAGAAGGAATTGAAGACGACTCGCATCCAACAGATCAGAAGCACTGAGGCCAACGATCGCAAATGCCAATGGAACACCCGCGATCCTAAGTCATGTGCCCAATTCCAACTGTCGTCGAACCGGGTTGTGCTCAGCCCAGTTCATACTTCCAGTTTTTGTCTCCGTTCCTTGCGGAGATGAGAACACCCTGACCACTGCGGACGAACGTCGTCCGCCCATCGGAGATTATTCATGAAGACACTTTCCAAAATAACGTTGGCTCTGATTATTGGGCTGAGCATGACCAGTCTCGGCTTGGCAGATTCGCCTCGTGATGCGGGGGCAAAAGCCCGCGGAGAGGTCTATAACTTCTGGGTCGGTCGAAGCGCCAACAACCATGCTCGCGATAACTCCAGAAGCCTCTACTACTATGGGCAGACTCAACAAGCTGTCCCAGTTCCCCAAGCCCAGGAACACGTGACCGCCGTTCGGCAGAACCTGGACACATGCCAGAAGGCCATTGGCGAACTGAAGAAGACCAATCCGGAGAATAAGGAAGCCTTGGCTGCGATCGACAAGATCGAAGTGATTCACAAGAAGGTTCTCGGTCACTGCGATCAAATGGACAAGCAGCTCAAGGACGGTAAGGGCGACAGCACAGAAATCTGCGCCTGCTGCGCCGATATGCACACCGATCTGGATGCAGCGGATGCCGAGATGAACAAGTTGATGAAAGCGTTGAAAATCGAAAAGCTAGAGCCGCCCACCAAGGCAGCAAAGCCAGCGACTCCCGAGAAGAAGTAGGTTTCGGCCACAGGTTAACTTGAGGATGTGGGTCGGCATCACGTCTTGAAAAAGGCAAGCCGACTACGGAATTCGGAAGACACAAGAAATTGCACTCTGGAGAGTTCCGGTAGGCAAGGTCAGTTGTAAGCCGACGCAGTGGATTGCCTTTGCAAGAAGGAGTTCACCTCGTCGGCTTTTTTCGTTGGCTCATCGTGAAGTCAGCTACTGCCAATCGCTTTGATCCACGGAGGACTGCTCACTTCCTATGACCGATTGACTCCATCCGCCGGAACCTGGATTGACTCCCGAGTCTGGTCGGTTGGAATGAATTGAACGCGAGACTCATCGAGTTCAGCTGCTTATGACCAGTCTGCTCCTTTCGGAGTTATGGAGAGGTCCATCGACTGAATGTCCTCCCCGACCAAAGAAACTGTCGTCATCAGCTGAAAGGCAACCCTGCGTATTGAGTGTGATGAGAGTGTTCGCGCATCCGTCGGATTGAAATCGATTCGAGGATGAACGAACTGGAACCAATTGAAATCGCTGGTTCGCAAGACCAGTGATGCACGGAGGCTTGTTGCTTCCGTGACTGGCCCGCATGTTGTGAATCGAAAGACCAAGACCATGAACTACCGAATGATGTCATTGAGTACCATCGCCATCGCCCTGCTCGCAGTGAGCGGCTCCGTGTTTTCGGCGGACAGTCCGCACGCCGCTCAGATGAAGAAGTGCGCTGCGACGTGCGCGGATTGCGCGGTGACGTGCAATGCGTGCTTCGATCATTGCGCTACCCTCGTCGCTGACGGAAAAAAGGAGCATGCCAAGTGCATGCGTCTGTGCGTGGACTGCGCAGAATGCTGCCAGATGTGTTCCACATTGTGCGCCCGGCAAAGCGCTCTCTCGGCCCACGCCTTGTTGTGCTGTGCGAAGTGTTGTGACGAGTGTGCCGCTGCCTGCGAAGCAATGCCAGATGACAAGCACATGTCCGCGTGCGCCAAGTCTTGCCGAAACTGTGCCAAGGAATGCCTCGAAATCTCGAAGATGGCGAAGTAGCATCGTCGCCATGTGAGGGCTTGTTGTGTCGCCGGTTGCTGGTCAATAGACCAGCATGTTAAGCCCGGTCGAAAATGGTGGCGCTTCCCGGTGGAAAATCCGGGCGAAAATGGCAGCACACATGCGCGCAGTTCGATGAAGTCGGAAGATGGTGCATCCGCCCCATCTCACCGGCTTTGTCGAGGTGCCCCAAAGTGCGAAGTGACATGGAGAACTGGAAAGAGATTCGCCAGCAGGTCTTGGTGAACGGTCTGAGCCAGCGAGCCGCCTGCGAGCAGAACAAGCTGGGCTGGCAGACGTTGAAGAAGATTCTGTCGCACACGGAGCCGCCGGGGTATCGGCAGACTGAGGCTCGGCCTCGGCCGGTATTGGCCCCGGTGTTGTCGATCATTCATGAGATCCTTGTCGCCGACCAGATGGCTCCGAAGAAGCAGCGTCATACGGCGAAGCGGATCTTTGAGCGGCTCAAAGCGGAGTACTGTTACCGGGGAGGGAAGACAGTCGTCGAGGATCCGGTCCGTGCCTAGCGGCAGACACACCAGGAGGTATTCCTCCCGTTGGTCCATCTGCCGGGCGAAGCGCAGGTCGACTTTGGCGAAGCCACGATTCGCTAGGGAGGTGCGGAACGGAAGGTGGCCCTGTTCGTGATGACGCTGCCGTACTCAGGAGCGATCTTCATTCAGGCGTTTCCACGAGAATGCACCGAGACTTTCCTGGAAGGCCACCGCCGGGCGTTCGGGTTCTTCGGCGGTGTGCCGTATCGCATCAGCTATGACAACTCAGCGATCGCGGTGATCGAAGTGTTCCAGGGCCGCGAACGCAAGCTCACGAAGGAGTTCTTGAGACTTCAGAGTCACAACCTCTTTCAAGAGCACTTCTGTCTGGTGCGACGCCCGAACGAGAAGGGGAATGTCGAGCGGTTTGTCGGGTTTGCCCGTCGCAACTTCCTCGTGCCTGTTCGCGAGATCAGCTCACTCGAAGATCTCAACACGCAGCTCTTGGAACGCTGAGTCACTGAACGAGCGGAGCGAACTCGTGGAAAGACTGGATCGAAAGAAGTACTCCTGCGCGAGGATCAAGCAGCGTTTCTGCCCCTGCCAAAGCAGGCCTTCGAGGCTCCTCGCGTGGTCCAGCGGACCGCCGATTCTCAGTCACTCATCCGGTTTGATGACAACGACTACTCGGTCCCGGTGCAGTATGCCCATCGCCGGTTGACGGTCGTGGCGACTGTGTCTGACGTGCGGTTGGTGTTCGATGATCGACTGGTTGCGACGCACACTCGCTGCTGGGAACGCGAACGTACATTCTTCGAGCCCATCCATTATCTGGCCCTGCTAGAGCGGAAGCCGGGCGGTATCGACAATGCCCGTCCGCTGGAGAGCTGGAACCTGCCCGAGTGCTGGGGCTTACTACGCCGTCGACTCGAAGCCCATGATCCTCACCACGGCACACGGTCGTATATCCAGGTCCTGCGGCTGCTGGAGAAGTTCCCGCTACCTCAACTGACCGCAGCCGTGGAGTACGCATTCGACATCGATGTCATCGATGCGGCCAGCATTCGCGCGATTGTGGAGCATCGCTCCGATCTACGGGTGCAACTGTTCCCACTCGATGGCCGACCACATCGGGATCATGTCTAGGCGGAGACCACGGATGTCTCGTCGTACCAAACCCTGCTCAGTGATCCCGCTTCTCACACCGAGGTGTCTCAGGGGATCTCCTCAAGCCTTCAGCAGCCCTCAGCCGATCCCATTTCCAGGCTCACCCGGAGCCAAACCGCTTAATCCCTCGATACCCCGCGCCCGGATTTTCCACTGGGAAACGCCACCATTTTCAACCGGGCTTGACAGCCAACTATGGGAACTCAGGTTACGGAAACTCGGGCAGCTGGAATGGGGGTTACAAGAGCGAGTATCAGTCGCGGCCTTCGTACTCGTCGGGTTCAGGATGCGGGAACTCCGGTTACTCCTCGCAGTTCGGGGGGCTCTTCCGGTAACTCATCGAGTGTCCGCTTCTGGCTCACGTTGATGCATCTCGATCTCCACTTCCCGCAGTGCTCACACGGCGGGTAGATGGGTTGGGACTGCTGATAGGGCATGGATTTGTTCCTCACTGCCCCTCCGCTCATTTGACTCCCTCAAGATAGCCTGTTCATCGCAATGAAGACTTAACCAATTCTGCTGATCTTGTATATGCTGACCGCTCCCCGTGTTTCTTCCGGCGATGACTTCACGGCCAGGGAGTTCCCCAATGATCCGCCATTGGCTCCCCGCTTTGCACCTCCCGATACGTTAAATGATGTATCGATTCGGCCAGCACCGGAGGCAATCCCATCCAGCTCAGCACCGAGTCTGCGACGACCCTCGACTCTGGAGCGAACTCCCTACTACAAGGAATCTCCTCAATCGGGCTTCAGCAGCAGTCCTCACTCCACTGGCCGATCGGGCAGATTTGCACCATCTTCTATGGCCCCCACATACGAAAGCTTGGGGACGAACGGTCGCGATCCGCGTCAGAGTTCCCAGCCAGGGACAGGAGCGGGCCACGGCTGCTACAGCCATGGTTCGCACAGCTCGCATGCTCCGCCTTCGAGCTTGCTGTACTCCGGTCACTCGCGGTGTAGCGAAGCTCCTGCGGGTGACTTACAAGATCAAGATGGCGCGTGAGTTTGGGTATCGGAGTGGAAGTCTGAATTCCCGCACCCGTTTCCAATACCGCGATGAATCCCCCCAGGCTCCGATGTCACAGTTCGGAGGCGACAGGCATGATCACTCACAGGGCGATGGACACTCACACGGCTCGCACGATCAGGCGACCACTTCGCCGGATGCTCGTCAGTCCCGTTGTCCGGTGGATGGCGCGACTCTGGGGTCACGCGGTCGACCCGCAGCATTGTTGGTGGATGGTCAGCCGGTCTACCTATGCAGTGAACAATGCATGATGCAGCTTCTGCAAAAATCTGGCCACGACTCGCCGGACCATTCGACCGATGAGTCCGAGTCATTCGGATCACCTTCCGAAGAGCACGACCATTCTCATCCACACTGAGCTTCAACGGTCCAAAGAGGATTTCACTGCGGTCGCACACTTCCAGAGAGTGCGACCGCTTTTTGTTTGAGGCGAGATGATCTCCTCTGACAATACTCATCAAGCCAAATGTCAATTTAGACTGATCGTGTCGATTAACCCGTATCAATGGCGCTCTATCAATGAATCCGTGGTGGGGTGATACCGACCCTGCCTCCTGTGCTGACAGTACAGTCGGTGTTTCAAGCCTATCAATCTCGGCGGGTACTTACGGCTCATTCGGACTGCTGGACATTGCGATAGAGAGGGATGGGGCGAAGGAGTCGCCTCGATTCGTGGGGAAGGATTCCGCTGTGCGATCCGTGCGAGGAACTATCGCCGTTCTGCTGGCCATCATCTGCGGTATGCAGACGATGTGGCCGTGCCGTTGCGGACTCGCCTGTCGAGCGTGTGGTGCGGAACACGGTGTTCATGATGCCAAATGCTATGAATGCTCGCACTCCCATGAGACCACTCCAGTTCGGGATCAGGCCACTGCTGTCGAACAGAAGGAAGCTTGCGTACTTCTAACTCATCCAGAGCCGCCGGTGGCTCCTAAGAATCGTTGCATGTTCTGCACAGGACAAGTGCATTGGCTGGTCGAGAGAGACTCGAAATGGTCACTGAGTGACGATCTGACTTCGTTGATGGGTGGCCCATCTGGTGCGTGTGCATGGTTCGCGGAGCATCAATCCGCAGTGTTCCAGAGATTGACGCCCTTATGTCAGCGAAGTGATCCAGAGTCCACTCGGAAGCGACCTCCTCGAATGCAGGTTTAGGAGAGAACGCAGCCATCGGCGACGCTTCTCACAAACCCTCACTCTTGGAATGGATTCCATGTTCTCTCACATATCACGTCAACAAATCGCATTGTGCGCCGTCGGCCTCTTGGTCGTGGGATGTCAATCCTCTCAACAGTGGGCAGCCAATCGGCGGGAGTCAACTTCGTCGAAGATCGACGCCGTCACTTCCGACGAGGGACAGCTCACCACACGCTTGTCCGCTGCCAGTGAACCCGTCGATGAAATCATGCTGACGGGCGGCGAACAATTCGAACTTCAAAATGAGATTGCCAATCCGCCACAAGCCGATATCAGTGTATCGCAGGCCGAATTCGATGCAGGCACACCGCTCACTCTAGCCACGCTGGAGAAGCTGGCACTCGAAAACAACCCGGCCATTCGGCAAGCCTCCGCTTCTGTTTCCAAGGCATCAGGATTCCGCGACCAGGTTGGTCGTTATGCCAATCCGACAATCGCCTACAGCGGTCAACAGTTGGGAGATGCCGGTACAGATCAGCATATGGCGATTGTCTCCCAAGACATCGTGACCGGAGAAAAACTGGCTCTCAATCAGTTGGTTCT